>NZ_ANNO01000339.1:0-18315 GCF_000409565.1 Pseudochrobactrum sp. AO18b | reverse complement strand
CTCATCGGCCAGTGTCAGCCCCTCCGGTGGCGCTGGCAACAGAGCCGAGCCGCCGCCGCAGATCAATGCCACCACCCGATCATCCGCGCTCAGATCTTGCAAAGCGGATTTCAGCTGCTTGGTTGCTTCCAGTCCCGCTGCATCCGGCACCGGATGCGCAGCTTCCAGCACTTTGATAAAACGGCATTCCGCGCCATAGCCATAACGGGTAACGACCACGCCCTGTGGCGCAGAATTGCCTGCCTCAATCCATAAAGTCTCAAAAGCCTGCGCCATTTGTGCTGCGCCTTTACCGGCACCGATCACAACCGTTTTGCCCTTTGGTGCTGGCGGCAAATAGGGTTTGAGACAATGCAGCGGATCAGCTGCCTGCACGGCTGTTTCAAACAGGGATTTGAGAAATTCCCGCTCCTGCCCCTGCTTTAGTTTAATCTGTGGCCGACCGATGCCCAGCGGCAACTGACTGCCACCGTCACTGTAACCGGCAGGGATCGCGCCGACTGCATTGATGATACGGCGCTCCGTAATCGCTGCAAATATCTGGTCAACGGCCTGTTTTGCCCCAACTAGGCGTGACGGATGATCAGTATCTGCCGCCGCATGAGGTAACAGCAGCATCCTTTGCGGGTATTTTTTAGCCAGTGATACATAAGGCGCTAAAGGGCCTGACAGAGTACCATCTTTTTCAAACAGGTCGGCATCCACTGCAACATTGCGGATATGACCGCTCTGCATCAGCGGTTCAAGCGCTGCAACATCCAACAGCTCACCACGGTCATAATTGATGACCATTGCGCCTTGTGCCATTACCGACAGAACATCTTGACCGACAAGCCCCTGATTGCTGTAGCGCCCTGTCTCCTTGTTCAGCGCACCAAGCCCCAGATGCACGCTCAATACATCGGCGTTTTGCGCAGCCTCTTGCGGTGTCGCCACGTAAGTATAACCTTGGCTTTCAATCCATGAGCGATGATGTTCCCGCGCATAGATCACCACATCCATAGCAAAGGCTTTGGCCAGCTTTGCCACTTCCATGCCGATATTGCCGCTGCCGAGAATGGCAAATTTACGCCCTTCAAGACCAGTGCTTGGAAAACGCGCCAGATCGCGACCGGTATCAAATTTGCCTTCCAGCACCTGCGCATAAAGTGTTTCCGTATCGAGATCGGGACGAAACTGTAACAGCGCTTTCAGCACCATTTGCGCGGTGATCCGGCTGTTGATGCCCGGTGTATTCATCAAAGGCGCTGTGCCGGAGACCCATGATTGCGATTGCATATTGCCGGTGCCTGCCCCGATACGCACCCCCCCCTCAGCGAACAAGCATTGCTGCGGAATACGGGTGGCGGCTGCGATCACCGCATCATATTGCCCCTGCCCAGCAACGGCGTTGAGGTCATCTTCCGAGCTCAGATCAGGACAATAGAAGAAATGGAGCTTACCGGCTGTGAGTGCCGAGACTGCCTGCAAAGCATGATCATGAAAGACCCCGCCTTTTTCTTCAATATAATGGCGGATTTCATGCCATTGATGCTTACCTTGCGCATCAAGACGCAACTCCAGATGATCCGTAATCAGGATTTTGGCAGTTTTGTCTGACATGATTTTAGTTCCCTTATAATTATTTAGTACGGGGCAATACCCAGATTATAATGATTGGCAATTTGCCAGAACCAGTCTGTATCAAGATCAGTCTGTCGCTCGGCAATATTAATATGCTCCGCACAATGATCAAACAGCGCATAACAAAGCTGCTCGTCATCGTGGCGGGCATAATAGGCAATCCCGTCAAAGTTTTCCGGATGATTATACAGTGCTTTTGACCAGTTTTGTGCGGTGTCATAAGGCAGACCGCTATGCAGCACTTCAGCCGTTGCACCAACTATAGCCAGTCCGCGCCCTGCAAGTTTGGTCAATTTTAACGGAGCCGTCAGCTCCAGCACCACATGCGCTTTCTTCTGTAAAAGCGTCAAATCAATCAAGCTGCGGCCGGGTTCACGTAAGAATGTTTCAGCAAAAGCGCCTTCCCGTGCAGCGGCTGTATAAAGCACACCATAGGACGCATCCGGCGCATTCAGCCTGCCCATATCGGAGCGGTCGAAATAGACGGGTTCAAAAGCAGCTGTATAAAAACGATATAATTTGCTTCCCGCAGCCAGAGTGATCAGCTCAGGCTGTCGGGAAGCCAGATTGTGCGGTGGTTGCGGCCCGCTCACGCGCCTTGCAGACCATTGAGCCGTGCTGCTTCCAGCACCGCATCTGTTTCGCCACGGCGCAGCAATTCAATCGGCTTTTTGCCGTTGAGGCGTTCATCAGGTCTGCTCAGAAAATTCAGCAAAAACCACGGATTAGCGCTGCCAAGTGCCTGACGCACAGCTTTCAGTCCGGCAACAATACTGCCGTCATTAAGAAACTGGATCGTCGGATAGGCGCGGCGGTTGCCGGGGCCCGGAACTGCGAGCAATGAACCATCCTGCACGCGTTTATCCACGGCCTGACGGGAAATACCCTGCAATAACAGGCGCACCTGCTCCAGCGTATAGGCGCCGCCTGCCTCGCGCAGATCCTGCTGGGCGATTTCAACACCACGCAGCAAAGCCAGAGCGCGCGCATCCGGCTGATAGGCCTCTTTGGCAACAGCCGTAGCAGCAGTTTTATGGACCGGCTGACGTTTCGCAATGGCACGCGCATTTGTATTGCCGCGCGGCTTTGCCTTTGCTGCAGGGGACTGCCGTGCTTTCTCAGCCTTCGGTGTATTCTGCGTTGTCTGTACCATTTTCATCTCCTGAACTTAAAGATGATACTGCACAGACTGGTTGTCAAGCTTGCTGTTATTGTCGAAGTTGACGAGATTGCATCTTACATGAAGCGACTTGCAGAATATGGCTCTGCGGGAATGAATGGTTTCTCTCCCGTCATCAGCTCTGCCAGCAACCGGCCGGATGCAGGCCCCAGCGTCAAACCATGATGAGCATGACCAAAATTCATCCACAAGCCCGGCTTGTTTGGCACCTGACCGATAACCGGACGCATATCCGGCATACAAGGGCGCAGACCCAGCCATGGCTGTGCCTCAACCGGTTTGCCCAATGACGGCAATACTTTACGCGCACGTTTTTCTGCCCGATCGAGCAGGATACGATTGGCCGGTGCATCCGGCGCTGCAAATTCAATACCGGTTGTCAGACGCATGCCCTGACGCATCGGTGCCAGCACATAGCCACCTTCTACTTCGACCACGGGATGATTGAGTGCTGCATTATCTTCCAGCGAGAAATGCAGATGTGTGCCGCGTTTGACTGCCATCGGCAGATTCATTCCGGCCTTGTCATAGATGAGATGGGACTGAGGTCCGAGCGCGGCCACAACATTACGTGCCGTCACAGGTTCGCTTGCGCGCACCGACCAGCCATCACTTTGCTGCTGCAAAGTCGAGGCATCGCCATACAGGAACACGCCGCCGCGTTGTGTGAAGAGAGAAGCATAGGCTTTGACCAGAGCCGAAGGATCACTCACGGTTTTCGGGTCGAGCCAATGAACGGCACCGGCAATATTGCGCATGGATGGTTCCGCTGTTGCAAAACCGGTGTTGTCGAGCACTTTATAATTCAGACCGAAGCGATCCAGCGACGGCAGAGTTTTCACAAAAGCATCAAAAGCCTGTTCACTGCAAAACGCTTCCAACCAGCCTTTGTCCTGCACCAGATTCTGGCAACCGGCCTGATCAATCAGGAAATCATGTTCGGTCACACTGGCTTCCACAAGCGGCAGCATGGCTTTTGTTGCTTTTGCCAATCCGCCCGCGGAAGAATGACGCCAGAACTGAAACAGCCATGGTGCCAGTTTTGGCATATAGGCCAGATCATAACGCACATCCGTACGATTATTCAGGCCATATTTAATCAGATTGGCGAGCCCGCGCGGAAATGAGTAAGGAATAACGCTGGAGCGTTCAATCAGACCGGCATTGCCATAACTCGTCCCTTCACCCGGATCTTTTTTATCGATCAGGCAAACGGCATGGCCGCGAGCCTGCAAGTGAAGGGCAGTGCTGACACCGATAATGCCTGCACCCAGAATGATTGTATCGAATTTACGCATGTTATGGCCGGATAATACGGGTCATGACTACAGGCAGAAAAATTCCGGCCGGCAGTTTGCCACGAAGGACTGAAATTACAGGATTAAGACAATGAGCGCGCAAAATTGCGCGCTCATCAAACGGTTTTAACAGCCGTTGCGATCAATAAATATCGAAGTCGAAATACTTCTTCATGATCTTGTCATAGGTGCCGTTCTTGCGGATACCGTCAATCGCCGCATTAAACTGGGCTTTCAGATCATCATTGCCCTGTTTCAAAGCAATACCGGTTTCTGTCTGTGTGCCCGGCACGTCTTCAAGAATATGGCAGCAGCTTCCGGCTTCCGTCTTCAACCAGTCAACGACAGGAAATTTGTCGGAGATCATTGCATCCAGACGACCGGTCTTCAGATCCGCATTGGCTTCGTCGGCGCTCACATAGAGTTTGACCTCAGCACCGGCTTTAGCCAGCACATCTTCCGCATAAATCGCCTGAGTTGTGCCGCCCTGCGCACCGATTGTTTTGCCGGAGAAGCTTTCCGGTTTCACATCTTTAATCGGGCTGTCTTTCGGCACAGCAATCGCCAGAGGCGTGGAGTAATATTTATTGGTGAAGTCGATCTGTTTCTTGCGCTCTTCGGTAATGCTCATCGATGCGATAACCGCATCAAATTTGCCAGCCTGCAAGCCCGGAATCATACCGTCCCAATCATTGGCAACGAGGGTGCATTTGGCTTTCATTTCCTCGCAAAGAGCATTGGCGATATCAACGTCAAAGCCCTTCAGCGAACCGTCAGCATCAACAAAGTTGAACGGAGGATAAGCACCTTCTGTGGCAATACGGATTTCTTTCCATTCTTTTGCGCCCGCCGATGTCGCAATAGCAGCCAGTACCATACCTGCAAATAAAACTGATTTACGCATAGTTCCCTCATTATGTCGTGAAAATCATTCTCCGAGGGCAGCTAAACAGAAAAACGGGGCAAAGGAAAGCCCTTGCCCCGTTTCTCATTTCATCAAGACATTCTGAATACGCATCATGTAGATACGTATTCATCCCGCTATTAAGCGTAAACTTTACCGAAGCGGTTTGCGAGGAACTTATCCAGCGCAATATCTTCCTGCTTCATGAAGCCCTGTGCAGGGATGCTGCCATCAGCAAGCATATCAACAACAGCGCAGATAGCGGAAGCAGTGGTAACCTGAATACCGGTCATTTCCAGACCATCCTGAGTCTGGTTGTAAACCTTATTCGCATAAGTTTCCTGAGTCAGACGACCGTCTTTGTAGCCGGTTACGGTTACGAAGATAACGATAACGTCCTGCTGGGTGCCCGGAACTGCGGTTTCAAGAATGTCCTTGAATACATCGCGGCGATGACGCAGGCCGAGGTCGTTCAGCAGGGTCTTGAAGATGTCGCAATGGCCAGGGTAACGGATGGTGCGGTAGTTCAGGGTGCGGACTTTGCCTTCAAGGGTTTCAGCCAGAGTGCCGAGACCGCCGGAAGTGTTGAAAGCTTCGTACTGAACGCCTTCGAGCGAGAATTCTTCGCGCTCTTCCATAGCAGGAACCAGTGTCAGCTTGCCGTTGACGATGGCTTCACATGGTTCGATATATTCGTTGATAACGCCGTCCGTGCTCCATGTCAGGTTGTAGGTGATGGAGTTGGTCGGGAACTGTGGCAGAGCGCCGACGCGCATACCGATGGATTCCAGCTTGTCGAATTTCTTGGCCAGATCGTAAGCAACGATCGAAATAAAGCCAGGAGCCAGACCGCACTGTGGAATGAAAGCGGTTTTAGCGGTTTTAGCCAGTTCTTTAACGTGGCGTGTGCTTGCAACGTCTTCGGTCAGGTCGAGATAGTGAACGCCTGCTTTTGCAGCTGCATCAGCAATACGGATTGTCATCTGGTAAGGCGCAGCACTGAGAACAGCAAATTTACCGGCCAGAACGGCTGCCAGAGCGGCTTCATCAGCAATATCAACAACTTTAGTTGTGATGTTCTTTTTGCCGGCAAGCGCTTTCAGCTGCTCTTCCGCACGGTCTGTTACCGTTACATTATAATCACCGGTGTTACCCAGAAGCTGTGCAATTGTTACACCGATCTTACCGGCACCAACGACGACGACGTCTTTCATGACTGACCCTTTATTATATTGCCTGAGTGCCACTGCCTGTGCCTGCGCAACAAGGAAAATGTAACACTTTAATAATACTGTATTATTTCCCGAGGACTTGATTCAGCCTCAGGAAATGATGGCATAGAGTCGCAGAATTTTCGTCAAAAAGAAGTATCTAAAATGACGGAATGACGCTATATATTTGAACGAAGTGACGCTAGCGAGGTTCAAAATGACGACGAAAGCCGATATGGCCCTGATTGCTCTTTTACGCGAGAATGCCCGCGCATCGACAGCAACACTTGCCAGACGGCTCGGCGTTTCCCGTACAACGGTTCAGAGCCGTATCGACCGGCTGGAAAAACGCGGCATCATTACCGGCTATACTGTTAAACTGTCTTCAGAACATGAAAGCCATCTGGTGCGTGCGCATGTGCTGGTTACAGCCCTGCCGAAGTTTTCACCAAAGGTTGAAGTCGGTCTCAAAACCATGATGTCCGTTCGATCTGTTCATTCAATCAGCGGCAATTTTGATATGATTGTTATTGTTGAAGCGCCATCAATCGGCGAACTCGACAGTGTGCTCGATCAGATCGGCGCACTGGAAGGTGTTGAACGCACCATGTCGTCTATTATTCTCTCCACCCGTATCGAGCGGTGAATTTTAAAGAGATTATCATTAGTAAATAATATACGAGTGTAATGTTTTTTGGATATTAATATTCAATTATTCTAAAATTATTTACTGAAATAATAAAACTATAAATATTGCTATCATTTTTATTCCCGTGATTTATGTAGCACTACATAATCTTTAGGCATGGCCACGGGGGTAGTTTTGCTTAAAACCTATAAGAAAGCTTCTCAGCTTGCCAGTGCAGGTATTTTGCTCTTCTCGGCAATCACTTTCACATATTCCAATCAGTTTGCAGCGCTCAAACTCGCTTTGAACTGGTGGGATCCTTTTGCAATTTCTCATTACAGATTGTCTGCCCTGACAACAGAACAATTCGCGTTTGAAGTTCAGACTGCGCTGGATGAGGATGATATTGCGGAAGCACAAAATCTTGTCGCCTTAGCAACAGATTACGGGCACACACTCCCGCCAGAACTGATAGAGAAAACCGAGGAAGGTTATCTGGCGGCAACCTACCGCTACACTTCCGGTTTTGTGAACGGGTTTGCCTATGGCGAAGTCAATTCAGTGCAAACACTGATCGGCAGCCTCGCATCTGATTATGTTGGATATGGCGACTTAAGAGACATTAAGACCGAAGGCACTAAGTTCATAGCAGGTGAAAGCTATGATGCAATCACCTTAGGCATCGCCACAGTAGGACTATCCAGTTCAGTTGTAACGTGGAGTGCTAAAGTTGCGACCGTGAACCCAGCCAATGCTCCCGTTACTGTTCCTGTTATACTAGCTGCGGCTCAAGTCGATAAAGGCGCTTCATTAATAAAGGGCGCATACAAGACCCGAAAACTGTCGCGTCCGCTCATTGAAAAAATAACAGGCATTTCTTCCAAGCTCATCAATAAGCCTGCATTAACAAAGGCTTTAACAAGCCCGGAGCCTTTATACAAAATTCCGTCGCTATCAAAGATGACGAGTGCCGCTAAAAATATTGACTATAAGAAACTGTTTAAAGGTGATTTCACAGATTCAGAAACCCTTTTGCATGAAGCGAGCCCACTTGATCTCGCAGCATTGGGAAAAAGATTTGATGGCGTCATCAATACAAAAGCCGTTAAAGAATTGGATGACCTTACTTCTGCATCCGGAAAACTACTATCCACTGCAGGTGTCAGTACCTCTATGCGGGCACTGGCATATGCAGATGATGCAAAGGACTTGCGGAAATTCGCCAAATTGTCGGATAAATTTGCCGAGAAAACCTCATCCGTCATCAAATTGCTTGGCAAAAACGCCATCAGATTAGGCAAATTGCTATATTTAGTTATCTCTGTGCTGATCTCCGTTGCGATTTGGATCGCATGGGCAATCTGGCTGGTTTATTCCCTGTCGAAGTCTACGTACCGTCTTATAAACCGCAAGAAACAACGAGCGGCCCATGAAACGCTCTGAACCATTAAAACTATCTATGCTGGCAGCAGGTATTGGGGGGGCAGCTATTGCAGGTTTCGGATTCGCTGCGGGCCGCGACTTATATAAAGGTACCAAAAACAGTGCGGGCTTGCTTCTTTTATTAGCGGCCGCCTTTGTCTGCCCCTTTATTGGCGGACGAGGTCTTGTCAGAGGTCATAATCGCGGGTTTTTCGGAACTCTTTTCCTGACATTCATTGGCAACCTTCTCCTGATTGCCATTAGCATTGCCGCATGGTCAGTTATTATATTCTATTTGATCTCCGTTACATCGACTGAAGCAAACACACATTCCTTGATTGGCGCCATTTTTCTTGGTGCTAGCGCAACCTTGCTAATGACAGCAACCGGTATTTTAGTCGGCTTATTCCAGCGACCAAAGCGCCTTAAAATCTTTGCCATCGCATGTGCAAATGAAGACTTTATGCAAAAGCAAGGTTTTCAGGAAACAGGTGGCAGCGACATTACACATTACGATCAAAACGGAAACGCTTTGCGCTTTCTGGAGGTTCATCCGGCAAAGATCGTCTTTATGGCTGTAGGAAGACGCGGGAAAAGAGCGTTTATTGATCTCGACAGTGATGGCCGCATGGTCGCCTATTCAGGCATTCAGTAGCGCATTTACACAGATGTTTCGCGCCAGCCCTGCATAGCTATGCGCGTCTTTCCGAGAAAAATCAGGTCTTATCCGAATTTCAGGGGGATTGTGGCCGCTTCAGGGCTGCCCTGAGCGCTTTTGCGGCAAGTTTTTCACTTAAAATGATGATTATGACAATTTAATGCCTGACGGAGCGTTTTCCCAATCCGAATAAGCAACGCAGCTATGCAAATTTGTCTCTGCTCATTTCAGATCATTAGGGCTATATACAACTCAACAAACAACGACATAAAATTTTCTAGGTGAGAAACATGAACCTGATCCGCTCTTACAACAACTGGCGCCGTTACCGCAGCACAGTAAACGAACTGAACCGCCTCTCAACCCGCGAACTGAACGATCTCGGCATCCTGCCTGCAGAAATTCCGTTTGTAGCTCGCAAGGCAGCTCAGCGCTAATAAGAATTACAGAGATATCAAACCTGAGCCTCCCTCCTCCTCCCAACTCAGGTTTGATCGAAGACCGGTCTCCCTCCTCCCAACCGGTCATTCATTGTAACGCCCGATGCTCCTCCCAGCGTCGGGCGTTTACTTTTTCGGCAACCAGTTTTTGGTCTTCAACACTCAAAGATGGATATAGGCAAAGCCCTGTATTTGCAGATATGCAAGTTCTGCAACGCCGCTTGGCACCACATCATCTTCTGAAAGACGATACAGGCTTTTAATCTCAAGATTACGCGCGCGCATTGTATTGGCGCAGGCCAGGAAACGAACGCCCTGTTCGCATAAATTATCAAAACGCTTTTTCAGAATATCGTCGGCTTCCGCAATCTGAAACAAATCCAGACCCGCGCCGTGGCAAACCACACGGATGGTAAAAGCCGGTTTTGTCTCACATCCTGCAGATAATGCCTGCACATGATTGGTCAGGGATGTGAGCAATGCCGCCATATAGGCTTTTGTTTCAGCCGGTGCTGCATTTATATAAGCACCATTATTATGATAAACGACCCGCTGTTCGCCGGACTTACTATAGCGATTATGGGTCAGCGGATCATTCATCATAAAACTCCGGTCAGTGAACGGCGACTTTCGTGCCGCTCGCACTTACAGGTAATATTGGCATTACCGCTCTGGCTTGTTATTTCGCTGCTTTCTCGCGAGCACGGGCATCAGCCACCGCCATTTTGAAACCGTTATAATCCAGTGCCATAGCACGGAACGGGCCGATCAGATGCGTTGGAGTGCCTTCAACGCCGATTGATTCCGCCTGCGACATGACACGCTTCAGCTGCGCAGTGATTTTACCGTTGTTTTTGTTCAGATCAGCCTGCAATTGCTGCATATCAATGCCGGAGGCTTTAACCGCATCAAGCATCGCCTTTTTAGACACTTTGCCGCCCGGAATGGACATCAGTGCTTTATGAACGACTTCATATTTTCCCTGATATTGCGCTGCCAGTGCCAGCTGGGAACCATAGACTGACGATTCCGTCAGGATCGGCCATTCTTTATAGACAAGACGGATATTTCCGTCTTCCTTAACGATACGCGCCAGATCAACACCGGATTTTTTGCAGTAAATGCAGTTATAATCGGTGAAAACGACAATGGTCAGATCGCCTTTGGGATTGCCGCCGGCAGGCGCTTCCGGATCATAGAGAATCCCGTTGACATCAACCTCCTGTGCAAACGCATCATGCTTGCTGCTCAGCAGAAAAGCAGTGCTCAGCGTAATACCGGATGAGAGTTGAAGGAACTGGCGGCGTTGCATACGCTTCTCCTGTAAGGCAATAGGTAAATAAGGTTGGGGCGGCTCAGAGGCCGAGCGCCTGAAGACGATTGTCCAGCTTGTCCGGTGTCAACTCGCCAATGATGCGATTTTGCGTTTGTTCTTTTGCAGTTTGTGCCTCAAGGAACATCAGCGTTGGTGGTCCGACAACGTTAAAACGCTGCATCAGATCACGGCTGGCATCATTATAATCGGTGATATCCGCTTTAATCAGCGTGAGATTGCCCAAACGGCCTGCATATTCCGGCTTTTTCATCACTTTTTCATTAGTCTTACAGGTTGTGCACCAGTCTGCCGTGAAATCCACCAGCACCGGTTTACCTGTCGCAATCGCCTGATTGAGTACCTGATCATATTCAGCCGAAGTTTTAACAATCCTGACCGGCTGAGTCGTTGCAGTCTGAGCAATCTGTTGGGTGCTGCCCTGTAAAAAGCCCAATGGTTGCCACGGATCCGTTGAACCGCCTGCAAAACCGACCATCAGTAAGGTGCCGTAGATCAGAGCGGCAATACCGGTAGTTTTTTCAAGGCGCATCCATGCGGTGCTTTTAGCACTCAGGCGGTCAAACACACCGAGGAAAACACCGCAAGCCAGTGCCGTGAGCGCCAGCAACAACATTGCATTTTCGTCGGAAAGCAGGCGCAGGATCATGTAGATCGCCAGTCCCAGAAAGACGACACCGAAAATCTGTTTGATTGTATTGAGCCACGGGCCGGATTTCGGCAGATATTTTGCGCCAAATGTACCAAAAACAATCAGCGGTACCCCCATGCCCAGTCCCAGAGCGAACAGAGCAGAGGCACCGCGTACGGCATCACCGGTCTGCGCAACATAGAGCAATGCAGCGGCAAGCGGCGGGGTCACACAAGGCCCGACAATCAGCGCGGAACCAAAACCAAGCACCAAAGCGCCGCTGATCGCACCGCCTTTACCGGATGTGTTGCGGCTGAAGAAATTTGTCCAGCCTTGCGGTAGTTGCAATTCATAATAGCCGAACATCGACAAAGCGAGCGCGACAAACACCAATGCCATAAACCCAAGCGCATAGGGTGTTTGCAATGCGGCCTGCAAATTATAACCCGACCAGGATGCGGCAAAGCCAAGCACGGCATAGGCTGCAGCCATCGCCACCACATAAGCCGATGACAAGACAAAGCCGCGGCCGGATGACAGTTTTTCACCGGATTTTGCCAGCATTCCCGACAGGATCGGAATCATCGGGAAAACGCAGGGCGTCAGTGCCAGTAACAGACCAAAGCCAAAAAATCCGGCCAGCATGAAAGCGAAATTGGAGCCAAGCCATGCCGTCACTTCTTCCGTGCTGACATCGGTGAGGCTTGCAATCAATCCGGTTTCAGCCGGTGCTGCGGGTTCCTGTGCAGGCGCAGTATCATCGGTCAGTGATAAATCTGGGGCAGCAAGTTCCGTTTGTGACAGACCTCCCAGACCCAGCGCCACTTTGGAAAGCTCCAGTGTTTGCAGATCAAGCGAGCGTGTTACCGGCGGATAGCAGATACTGTCTTCCTCACATCCCTGCCAGCGCACCAGAACATGCCCCTCTTTCGGCAGCGCATTTTCAGGCACCTGTGCAAAAGCACGGTTATACAAAACTTCGGTACGGCCGAAATTCATATCATCCTTGATGACACCTTCACTGACATCGGCAGGAAGTACTGTACCGTCCGGTTTTTCGACCTGTATCTTGTCGCGATACATGTAGATTTTAGGCGCAATATTCCATTGAAATTGCAGCACGTTTTTCTCATCGCGCGTGACACTCAATTGCATAACTTCTTCAGCGCTGCGCATGGTTTGCGCAACAGCCTGAATACCGGTCACAGGTGTAAAAGCAGCAGATAATACAATGCTGAAAAAGAGCAGACTGAAAAGCTGTCGGTAAAAATGTCGGATCATATTATCCTGCGAAAACTAAAGCATGTCGCAGCTAAATGAGTTCATTTAGCGTTCGCGAACATGCGACAATTGAAAGAACCTAGAGCGAGTGCCATGAATGCCATTAAACTCAACACGCTGTAGAATCTTGTATGCGATACCCTAATAAGACGCCCGAATATCACACAGATAGGCGGATGCCTGTTATAATGTCCATACTATCTTATGACCTTAAGTCAGCCTTAAGGCAGAAAAGCCAGTCTTACAGATAATAGACCGCAAAAGTTAAGCGGAACAATATTGATAGTTAAAGTGCGTTCCTAAGCGGGCCTGAAAGAGGGCCCGAAAGCGAGAATGTTCCGGAGAATAAGATGCGTGTTTTGGTAGTGGAAGATGATCCGGTTTTGTCCAACGGCCTGAAGGTCGGGCTGGGTCTGACCGGCGCAACCGTGGATCAGGTTGCTACCTGTGCAGATGCGCTGGCCGCATTGGCATGCTCACGCTTTGACGCGATTGTGCTGGATCTGATGCTGCCGGACGGTTCCGGCCTTGATGTTTTGAAGAAAATACGCGCTGATAAAGATCAGACACCGGTTTTATTGCTGACAGCGCTGGATGAAACCGCAGACCGAATTACGGGTCTGGATAGCGGTGCTGATGATTATATGGGCAAACCGTTTGATCTCGATGAACTGGCAGCGCGGGTCAGAGCCATCGCCCGCCGCGGTGCCGGACGCGCCCGCGCAGTCATGATTGCCGGTCATGTAGAGCTTGATCCTTCCAGCCTCAATGCAAAAGTGAAAGGCGAACGGGTTCCGCTGTCACGCAGGGAGTTTGCCGTATTGGCTGCTTTAATGGAAAGACCCGGAATTATCCGCTCCAAGAGTGATATTGAAGAAAGGCTCTATGGCTGGCAGGAGGAAGTGGAAAGCAATACTGTAGAAGTGCATATCCATAATCTGCGCAATAAGGTCGGACGAGATGCTATTGAAACCGTGCGCGGCCTCGGCTACCGGATGCGGGTAACATAATGACATCTCTGCATAAAAGACTTTTCATCATTCTTGTAACTGCCACAGGCATTATCTGGGCCTGTGCTGTTGCATGGACCTATTTCAACAGCCGCAATGAACTGGAAAAAGTGCTCGACACACGACTGCAGGAAGCCGCACGTATGGTGCATTCCCTGCTCGGCAATGCTTCCACGGGCATGAACACAACCAAAGCCATCAGCCTGCCGCATGAGCATGGCAGCTATGAACGCTATCTTTCCTGTCAGATCTGGTCACTGGACGGCGAACTCGTTGGCAGTTCAACCGGCGCGCCTGACATTAAAATAGCAGGTAACAGCACCGGCTTTTCCGATGAGGTGGTTGAGGGTGAATTATGGCGTGTCTATACAATCGTTGATCCTGCAAAAGGCGTAAGAATTATCGTTGCAGACCGGTTGGCATTACGTGACCGTCTCGTCAGCGATCTGGTTAAAGGGCTTCTCGCTCCTGTTATTCTGATCCTGCCGCTGCTTGGCTTCCTGATCTGGGTCAGTCTCGGCCGTGGCCTGCGGCCATTGCATGAACTGGCGGATAAAGTCCGGCAAAAAGATGCGGATGATATGCGGCCGTTGCAAGCGGCGAATATTCCTTCCGAAGTACGGCCATTGGCCGATGCACTGAACGGGCTGTTTATCAAAGTGGAAGCCGCACGGCGCCATGAACGGGAAGTAACGGCTTTTGCCGCCCATGAATTGCGCACCCCCCTCGCCGGCTTGAAAACACAGGCACAAATTGCACTTGCGGCAGCCGATCCGGCAATTAAAGAAGGCGCATTACAGCAAATTTTGTTGTCCGTAGACCGGACAACCCGTCTTGTCCGCCAATTGCTGGCTTTGGCCAAGCTGGATGCCGATGCCTCTCCCGTGATGAGTGAGAAGGTCAATCTCGGTCAGCTGGCTGAGGAAATCATTGCTCAAAATCCGGTCAGCGGACGAAAAGTCGAAAACCGCATTGATCCGGCTCTTTATGAACAGGTGATACAGACAGACCGGCATAATCTCACACTGATGCTGCGCAATATTTATGAAAATGCCACGCATTATTCACCGCAGAACGAAACTATCAGCTGGGAAAGCCTGCCAACCGGCAGCGGCATTATCATCAAAGATTGCGGGCCCGGCGTGGCGGAGGAAGAAATCCCGTTGCTGACCACACGTTTTTATCGCGGCAGCAATAAGAGCCAGACCGGCACCGGACTGGGGCTGACCATTGTGGAAACGGCCGCCAAACGTGTCGGTGTGCTTTTCAACTTGCGAAACCGGACAGATCGTATGGGTATGGAAGCCGAGCTGCGCTGGATATAGTTTCAGTCAAAAATCAGACATAATTTCAAGATTATAGAAGTTTAAATACATAAGTGCTAGAATGAAATAAGTTCAGAATGAACTATATTAGTTGCTATTTAAATAGATAATGATTTTGAAAGGAAAAATTAGTGAACCGGACAGGTAAGACGCTCCTGTTTGTACTGATTTTTCTTTTGTTCTGGGTCACGCTGACACCTTTTATGGATTTACGTGATCCGTCGGTGCTGCTCGCACAGGAACAGGGCAATGCGCTCCAGCAGCTTGTGTCTTTGTCACTGTTCTTTATCTCTGCGCTTTATTTGCTGGCAAATTGGCAAATTGCCCTCAAAATGCTGTCGCCATTGCTGATTATCCTGCTGTTGTGGCAGTTCATTACAGTCTTCACGTCTGATTATTCCGGTATATCCTTCCGCCGTTATGTCTACAGTATAACGGTGATTGTGACCGCAATGGCTTGGGTCATTCTGCCTGAAAACCAGCAGCACTTTCAGCGCATGTTGAAATATCTAAGCCTGTTCATTCTGGGATTGTCTTATTTCGGCGTGATATTCATGCCGGAAGTCTCCATTCATAATGAAGCTGAGGTGCTGGAACTGATTAATGCCGGTTCGTGGCGCGGGCATTTTTCTCATAAGAATATTGCAGGACCTGCGATGATCGTACTGATCATCTATAATCTGTATCTGCTGCGCAAAGATGATTATCTGATACCGGCTCTGAATATTGTTCTGGCTACGATTTTCCTGATTTTTTCAAACAATAAAACCTCCATCGGTCTGATTGTTATCGCTCTTCTCGTGGCTGAGATCATTCGTTTTGTGCGATTGCTGCCGCTGCAATATCTCGCTGCGATCATACCTGTCGGGCTGATGCTGCTGCTCACGGTCGGCACGGTTGTGAGCCTGCCTGTGCAGGATTTTGTTACAGGGCTGATTTCGGATCCGACATTTACAGGGCGCACCGAAATTTGGAAATTCGCGCTGGAGCAATTGCGTGCGCATCCGTGGGTCGGTTTCGGCTTCGATACATTCTGGAATATGTCCCATTTGATCAATGGCGGTTATGAGATAGAGACCTGGGCATCAAGAGCCGGTCATGCGCATAACGGTTATATTAACCTGATGATGACAACAGGGCTGATCGGCATCACGCTTTTCATTGTCTGGATGCTGTTCTGTCCGCTTCTGGATTATCATCGCTCCCAGAAATCCGGCAATGATCCGGCACTCGCAGTCATGTATCTGCGCATCTGGGTTTTTATGATGCTCTATGCCTCTCTGGAATCGCCGTTCTTTGCCCCGCGCGGGCAGGTCTGGTTTTCACTGCTGGCGGCGGTTTTTGCTCTGCGCCTTCATGCACGCGTCAAAGCCCGTTAAATCGCTAAATTTCCGCTTCATCCGTCATTTTGCAGCCGCTCTCCGGCCAAATGATGAATAAGCAGCACAATGTGATTACTATTCATCACAAATGATTGTGCTTGTTGTTGACTAAGCTCAATTTTCAAACTGTATTTCTGTGATCTTATATCCGTGGGAGACGGATTAGGAGCATGCTGCGAAAAACCGGAACATGGTTATTCGGCACCGGCATGCAAAACAAAACCGGAGCACGCTATGCTCCGGACGGCAGTTAACCGCAAACAAGGTTATCCGGGGGGATACCGGTGCGGTTACAGTCACTGCAGGCGAACATTATTGAGGAAATGTCGGCTATGAATCATAAAAATAATCACCGGACAGGCGGAGAGATCCTGATTGATGCTTTGCGCATCAATGGCGTGGACAGAGCTTTCTGCGTACCGGGTGAAAGCTATCTGGCGGCTCTGGATGCATTGCATGATGCAAAAGAGGATATTGAGCTGATTGTCTGCCGTCAGGAGGGCGGTGCGACTTATATGGCGGAAGCCTATGGCAAGCTCACCGGCAAGCCGGGGATTGCATTTGTCACCCGCGGACCGGGTGCAACCAACGCATCTGTGGGTGTGCATACGGCATTTCAGGATTCCACCCCGATGATCCTGTTTATCGGACAGGTTGCCAGCGATCAGGTTGAGCGCGAAGCCTTTCAGGAAGTGGATTATCGCCGCATGTTCGGCCAGATGGCCAAATGGGTGGTGCAGATTGATGATGTTGCCCGTATTCCGGAACTGGTATCTCAGGCATTTCATCGCGCAGTGAATGGTCGTCCGGGCCCTGTTGTTGTGGCACTGCCGGAAGATATGCTGACCGCCCATGCCAGTGTTGCTGACGTTCCGGCACATAAAAAGGTCGAAATCTCTGCCGGTACAGAGCAATTGCAGGAACTGGCTGATCTGCTGCAACAAGCTGAACGCCCTGTGGTTATGCTCGGCGGCAGCGGCTGGAATAAACAGGCTGTGGCTGATGCGGAAGCCTTCTGCGTTGCGAATAATCTGCCTGTTGCCACATCATTCCGCTGTCAGGATCTCTATAATAATGCGCTGGCTAACTATGCCGGCGAGCTTGGCACATCCGCAAGCCCGAAACTGCTGCAGAGCATTAAAGACAGTGATCTGCTGATTGTGATCGGCGCGCGTATCGGGGAAATGACCAGTGCCGGCTATACAATGGTCAATATTCCGGTGCCAAACCAGAAACTGATCCACGTGCATAGCGGCGCGGAAGAACTGGGACGCGTCTATTACCCTACCCTGCCGATCAATGCGACAATGGCTGCTTTTGCCAAGCAATTGCGTGGTCTTGGCAAGATCGGTTCTGATAAATGGGCATCCTGGACAGCCGAGCTGAACAAGAATTACAACGATAATCTGCAACATGCGCCAATTCCGGGTGATGTGCAGATGGGCGAAATCATGCAGTGGATGCGTGCAAATCTGCCTGAAGATACGATTATGACCACTGGTGCCGGTAACTACACTGCATGGCCGCATCGTTTTTATCAGTACAAGACCTTCCGCACCCAGCTCGGCGCAACCAACGGCTCCATGGGCTATGGTGTACCGGCAGCGATTGCTGCCAAACTGACCGACCGTGACCGCACTGTCATTGCTTTTGCGGGTGACGGCTGCTTCCTGATGAATGGTCAGGAACTGGCAACAGCCATGCAATATGATGCTCGTGTCGTGTTTATCGTCGTTAATAACGGCATGTATGGCACCATCCGTATGCATCAGGAACGCACCTATCCGGGTCGTGTTTCCGGCACCGGTCTCGCTAATCCGGATTTTGCAGCGCTGGCACAAGCCTATGGCCTGCATGGTGAAACAGTTGCAGCAACGGATGAATTTGTACCGGCTTTTGAACGTTGCGTAGCTTCAGGCAAGCCTGCTCTGATTGAAATTCGTATCGATCAGGAAGCGATTACACCGAAAATGAGCCTGAGCGCGATGC
>NZ_ANNO01000338.1:0-15416 GCF_000409565.1 Pseudochrobactrum sp. AO18b | reverse complement strand
GGGGGGGGGGGGGAGGGGGTAATTTTTTTAAGGGCTAGATATCTTTCATCAGGCGCAGCGCATCATAAATCGCTGCATGGGTATTCCGCGCAGCTACAGCATCGCCGATACGATAAAGCTGATAGCGGCCGCTCTCGTTTTTATTAACCTGCTGTGCCTGCCCGGCGATCAGATTATCATAATTGACCGCACCGAAATTTCTGGACTGCAGCTTGAGTTCAAAATACAGATCATCCAGCGGTCTTGTGCCATGATTAATCACGATCTGATCGTGATCCTGTTGCTTGTCTACACCGCCATAATCACTACCGATATGCGCCGTGAGGCTGTTACCGTTTCGGGTGACTTTATCAAGACGATAGGTCACAGTGAAAGTTACCCCGTCTTTCTGCAGGCTGCGCATATAGGGCACAAGGTTCATCGCCATGATTTCCGGCGCGAAACTGCGGTCAGGTGTCATGACTTCAACTTTTGCCCCTGCTTTTGCCAGCACTTCAGCCGCCTGCAAAGCCGCATGGTCACCCGCATCGTCAAAAATCAGCACATTGCTACCCGCTTTGACATCACCGGAGAGAATATCCCATGCGGAAACAACAAGATCATTGCCCTCGGGAAGTATTTCAACATGTGGCATACCACCAGTGGCAATAATCACGGTATCAGGGTTTTCAGCATCAATTTCCGCCTGCTCTGCCCATGTATTGAAACGGAATTGCACGCCAAAGCGTTCGCATTGTGCCATACGCCAGTCGATAATGCTGATCATCTCACGACGGCGCGGTGATTGTGCGGTGAGACGGATTTGCCCGCCTGCCTTGTCCGCGGCTTCAAAAACCACAACATCATGGCCGCGTTCACCGGCAACACGGGCGGCTTCCATACCGGCTGGCCCTGCACCGACAATCACAACCTTCTTTTTCACCGGCGCTTTGCTGATCGTGTGCGGCATGGTCAGTTCACGCCCTGTCGCCGGATTATGAATGCAATAGGCGGCACCGCCCTGATAAATCCGGTCGAGGCAATAATTTGCACCGACACATGGGCGGATATCTTCTTCTCTTCCCTCAATAATTTTACGCACAATATGCGGATCTGTCATATGCGCGCGGGTCATTCCCACCATATCAAGCTTGCCGGAGGCAATGGCATGGCGGGCTGTTGCCACATCCGGTATCTTCGCCGCATGGAAAGTCGGAAAATTCGTAGCCGCGCGAATTTCACCGGCAAAATCCAGATGTGGTGAATTAGCCATGCCCTGAATAGGAATAAGGTCTGTCATTGCCGGATCAGTATCAATATGGCCGCGCACCACATTCAGAAAGTCAATCATACCACTGTCTTTAAGACGGCGGGAAATTTCGATCCCCTCCTCCTTATCATGGCCGCCTTCCATCATTTCATCTCCGGTATAACGGATACCGACAATAAATTCCGGCCCCACCCGTTTGCGGATTTCTGCCAGCACATCAAAGGTAAAGCGCAGACGATTATCCAGCGAACCGCCATAGGCATTGTCGAGATCATTGGTCACCGGTGACCAGAATTGCTGGATCAGATGGCCATAGGCCTGCAACTCTATCCCGTCGAGACCGGCCGCCTGCATACGCTCTGCCGCATCGCCAAAATCCTTGATAATCCGCTCAATGTCCCAGTCTTCGAGACGTTTCGGAAAAGCGCGGTGCGCCCCTTCCCGCTCGTGAGACGAGGTGACAGCTGGCAACCAGTCGCCTTTGTCCCAGCGGGTACGGCGGCCGAGATGGGTGAGCTGGATCATCACCGCTGCACCATGTTCATGACATTCGTCTGCCAGCGCTTTCATCCACGGCACCACCTCGTCCTTATAGGCGAGCACATTATTGAAAACCGGCGGACTATCGCGCGAGACCGTTGCCGAACCGGCAGTCATGGTCAGCGCCACACCAGCCTTAGCGCGCTCCACATGATAAGCACGATAGGCATCTTTCGGCATGCCGTCTTCCGGATAAGCAGGCTCGTGGGATGTTGTGATAATACGGTTGCGAAGCCGCAGATGTTTAAGCTGATAAGACTGTAAGAGCGGATCATTATTCATTGCATTCCCCTTTTTTGGGAAGCCTAATTAAAATGTACAATACTGTCAATTTTATATACAGCAGTGTACATTTTATCGCAGTCAGGTTAAGATGCACCCCTTTAGTGAACTTAAACATCTGAATTATAATAATAATTTTAAAAGGATTATATATGTCCGCGATTGATAATGACGGTGAGAGCGGCTGGCGTGGCTCAAAGGAACTCTGGCTGGATGCCGCCTATCAGGTATTATTGGAAAGCGGTATCGACAATGTCCGGATTCTGACACTGGCCAAAATGCTGAAATTATCACGCACCAGTTTCTACTGGTTCTTTAAAGATCGTGATGCATTGCTTGATGCGCTGTTACAGCTTTGGCAGGAAAAAAATACCACTGCCCTCCTCCGGCAGGCCGGTACAGATGCACAAAGCCTGAGCGAAGCCACCCTCAATTTGTTTGACTGCTGGCTTGATCGCGCTGTCTTCGACAGCAGCTTCGAACATGCTGTGCGCAGTTGGGGTGTACAGTCTCCTGCGGTTGCGCAGGCTTTAAATGAGGCTGACGCTACCCGTCTTGAAGCTATACGATCTATGTTTATCCGCCACGGTTGTGAGCCTCTGCTGGCAGATGTCCGCTCAAGAGCACTCTATCTGACCCAGATCGGCTATATCAGCCTCAATACAAATGAGGATGTGACAACACGAATGCAGCGTGTACCGTCTTATGTGGCAATATTTTCCGGCACCCTGCCCTCTGCCCGCGAGCTTGAGCAATTTCATCAGCGTCATTCCTACCGGCATCATTCGTGATACATTTGGTGCTGCGGACATTATCTGCTATCAGAACACTCACAATATTCATGCGCTTTAAAACAATGAATATTGTCCAGACAGCATTCATCCGCAGAAATTGAGACGCCATGTTTACGCTAGCAAAACGAGAAGTTTTTGAGCAGGAAATCAAACGAAGCCGTTTTCTTGCCATTGCACTTCCCGTCGCTGATGAAGAAGCTGCCAAAAATTTTATCGCCCGTGAATCCTATAGTGATGCCAATCATAATTGTTGGGCGTGGCGTATGGGGCAAAATTATCGCTTCAATGATGATGGTGAGCCAAGCGGCACAGCGGGCAAACCGATCCTGCAAGCCATTGACGGATTGGAACTCGACAATGTTGTGGTGCTTGTCACCCGATGGTTTGGCGGAATATTGCTAGGCAGCGGCGGCCTGATCCGTGCTTATGGCGGCACTGCAGCCTTATGCCTACGCGCTTCGGAACTGGTTGAGCTTATCCCGACCCAGACAAGTTTTATCCGTGCACATTTTTCTGAACTCGCTTTGATAAAAGCGCGCCTTGCCGGGGTCGAACATCTGACAATCGCATCGGAAGATTTTCATAATACCGGAGCGGATTTGCGGCTGGAAATTCCGTCACATCAAAAAGACGCTGTACTGCGTATGCTCACAGATATAACGGCAGGCAGAATTCAGATTGCGGACAAGGCAGAAGATCTGAGTTTCTGAAAACGGCAAGCAGTGTTGACAGCTGTCAACCGGATCACGATCAGACACAGATTGATGAGCCTTACAAGCTCACAGCAAAGCATCTCCGAACAGAGAGCACACCACCTACGCAGCATAACCGGTATCAGTTTTTGACAGCAAGAATGCGTTGCAGAGCAGTTAATATCCGTTAACTATAAATAATTTGACTTTCCTTGCAGGATTTTACACTCTTCTAACGAAAAATTACAAAATCTTGCCGGTTTACCGTTACTCGCCACTGCATCTGTTATTTGCGTTTTCCAGTGTTGATTTAAGCACTTGCGTTAACAGATTAGTAATTTTGTCCGAATCGTAGCATGATGGACGAAGAAAAGCAGTGGTTTACGACTATACGCGGCCAATGCGCATAAAGGTTGGATAAATTGACGACGAATTGGGCAGATATTGTTGCTGATGCACAGCAGCATTTAGCAACTACAAACAAGGCTGCAAATGCACCTTTGGCGGCAGACCGTGCAATCGCTGCGGATGCCAAGCTTTTATCTGCGCAATTACAAGCCATGCGCGAACGTCTGTTTGCACCGGCGTCGAACAAGATCCTGCGCAAATTCAGCAGCAGTGAAGCAGCCAAGCTTATTGGCGTTTCCGACAGCTATCTGCGTCAACTGTCCATTGCCGGTGAAGGCCCGCAACCAGAAACCGGCTCCGGCGGTCGCCGTCTCTATACGCTGGAAGATATTAATGCGCTGCGTCATTTGCTGACCGAGCAAAATGCGAATAAAAACCGCAACTATCTGCCATGGCGCGATGAAGAACGCGGTGAGCATCTGCAGGTTATTGCCGTCACCAATTTCAAAGGCGGCTCTGGCAAAACCACAACCACTACCCATCTGGCGCAGCATCTGGCTTTGTCCGGCCTGCGCGTTTTGGCAGTTGATCTCGATCCGCAGGCATCTATGTCGGCCTTGTTCGGTTATCAGCCGGAACTTGATCTGAGCGGCAATGATACGCTCTATGGTGCTATCCGTTACGATGAAGCACAGCGCCCTTTGCGAGATATTATCCGTAAAACCTATTTTGACGGGCTCGATCTTGTCCCCGGCAATCTGGAACTGCAGGAATTTGAACATACCACGCCGCGTGTTCTCGCCGAGCGCCGCGGTCCTGCCGCTGATATGTTCTTCACCCGTGTTCAGGCTGCTTTGCAATCAGTCGCAGATGATTATGACGTGGTTGTTCTGGACTGCCCGCCGCAACTCGGCTTCCTGACCTTGTCAGCTTTGTGCGCAGCAACATCAGTGATTGTTACCGTGCATCCGCAAATGCTTGATGTAGCATCCATGAGCCAGTTTCTGTTCATGACATCCGACCTGCTTTCAGTCGTACGTGAAGCTGGCGGATCGCTGAATTTCGACTTCCTGCGCTATCTGATTACGCGTTATGAACCAAATGACGGCCCGCAAGCACAAATTGCAGGTTTCCTGCGCGCCCAGTTCGGCGATCGTGTACTCACAGCACCCATGGTTAAATCAACCGCTGTTTCCGATGCCGGCCTGACCAAGCAGACACTTTATGAAGTTGGCCGCGAGAATTTCAGTCGTGTCACTTATGACAGGGCGATGGAGTCGTTGACAGCTGTCAACGGCGAGATTGAAGCACTGATCCATTCCGCCTGGAACCGTCCGGCGAGGGGAGGTAAGGCATGAACAGCTCAAGCCGCAAAAATCAGTTAAAGGCTTTGTTCGGCGCGCCCTTACCGGCAGCATCAGAGCCACAAGCTCCAGAGGTTTCAGTCTCACCATCACAAGCTGAGGCTCCGGCATCAGTACCGGAGAAAACACCCGATCAGCTGATCCGTCCTTCAGCCAGCCGTTCCGGCGCCGTCAAGGCTATGGGGCTGTCCTTGGCCGATATGTCCCGAGAGCTGGAAAGTGCCAAACAACTCTCTGAAAGCCTCGCCAAAGGCGATCAGGTGGTTGAACTTGATGCTTCGCTGATTGACGGTTCCTTCGTTGAAGATCGTCTGACCCGTCAGGAAACCGATGATCCGGAATTTCTGGCTCTGGTGCAAAGCCTGCATCAGCATGGCCAGCAGGTGCCTATTCTGGTACGCCCGCATCCCGATCAGGCGGGACGTTTTCAGGCCGCCTATGGTCACCGTCGTATGCGTGCTGCTGCACGGCTTGGATTACCGGTAAAAGCGCTTATCAAGCCGCTGACCGATGCAGAGCTCGTTCTTGCGCAGGGTAAAGAAAACAGCGAACGCCGTGATCTTTCTTTCATTGAGCGTGCTTTATTTGCTCAGGCTTTGATTGAGCGTGGTTTTGAACGCTCCACTGTTCAGGATGCTCTGTCGCTGCATAAGGCAGAAATGACACGGTTCCTGCAAGTGGCAGCAGCAATACCTGAACAGATTATCCGTGCGATTGGGCCAGCACCAAAAGTCGGAAGACCACGCTGGATGCAATTAGCAGATATTCTGCGTGATAAGCTGCAGCTCAAACAGGCTCAGCGTATTATCACTGACAGCGACTTCAAAGATGCGGAAACGGATCTACGTTTTCAGCATCTGCTCCAGAAGCTCACCGCAACAGAGAAGCCGGAAATAAATAAACCTGCAGAACAGAAGCTGCATACACGCAATGGCGAAAGCCTTGGCCTGTTACGGTTACAGCAGGGCAGGGCGCAGTTTGATCTGCAACGCCACGATGCGGAAGGTTTTGCGGAATATCTCGCCGGTGAGATGGCTGAGCTTTATGAACAATTTCAGCAGAAGAAAAACGGATGAATCTATCCCCGTCTTCTCTCTGCGCGTTAGTAATGCGTATCAGGCGTTACAAATAATTTCAGAAATAACAAACTGAAATTATCAACAGCATAAATGAAGGAACCACACGGTTTATGGAGTGAGAAGGGCGCTACCAGATCAAAAGCCCCGAAAACGACAGGACCAGTTTTAACAGATAGGAAAAAACGGCAAGAAAAAAGGCCCCCTGAACGTTACCGAACCGGAAGCCCTCTTTCGATGTAGCAATTAGAGAGAATCACTTTCGCGATCAAAAGTCAAGAGTCGGCAATGTTCCGGCAGTGTTTTTGCTTGCCTCAAATGAGGTAACAAATGACTGAGCATTTTGCGACGTCCCCGTTTGGCGGACGAATGATGAATGCTGCGCATTTTCTGAGTTACGAAAAACTTCGTCAACAACAGAAAGAAGTGCGTCAGAAACAGAGTGAAACTGAACAGGATCATCACAGCATTGATCGCTGGAAGCTGTTGCGTGCTTTAACTGAAGCCCGTGAAGCCTATCAGCTGTCTTCGCGCACCATTGCCGTGCTCGAGGCTCTGCTGAGTTTTTTTCCCGATAGAATACTCGACAGCCGCGTTGCTCTGATCGTCTTTCCGTCTAATCACGAGCTTTCCATGCGCCTGCGCGGAATGTCAGCCCCGACAATCCGTCGGCATATTGCCATTCTCGTTGAACTTGGTTTCATTTTGCGCCGTGACAGCCCCAATGGTAAGCGTTTTGTGCGCCGCGACAGCAATGGTGAAATTGCCATGGCCTTTGGCTTTGATCTGTCGCCGCTGGCATTTAAAGCTTCAGAGATAGAAACCCATGCAAGTGACTTGCGTGAACAGGCACGTATCCGTCAGCAATTGCGTTTCAACATTACAATTCATCTCCGCGATATTTCCAAAACCATTCTGGCCGCCCTCAATGAGGGGAGGGAAGGGGACTGGAATGCTCTTTATGATCAGTTACAGGCACTTTCCGGCCGCGTTGAGCGCAATGGCACGCTGGAAAATCTGGGTAAACGCGAACAGGCTTTGAGCATTTTGCGCAAAAACGTGGAAAATCTTTATCTTTCAAAGGTTTCAGAACAAAAAACGAGCGGCAATGTATGCGAAAATGAGCACCACATTCAGAATTCAAACATAGAATCTTTTGATAACAAACAGGTACAAAATCGCGAAAACATTAAGCCAGAGCCAATATCAAAAAATTTGCGGCATAACTCTAAAGTGCAAACTCATACATCAACACCTGATCTTCAGGAAATTTTACAACATTGTCCGCAGATCAGCCATTACGCACAGCATGGTATTCATCAGTGGCGTGATTTAATCCTTACAGCAGGGCATATTCGTCCGATGCTCGGGATTACCGCTTCTGCATGGCAAAAGGCTTGTGAAATTATGGGAGAGATCAATGCAGCAATTACCCTTGCGGCAATCCTAGAACGCTCGGATAAGATCAGATCTGCTGGCGGATATTTGCGAAAATTAACCCAGAAGGCAGAACACGGCCAATATTGCGTAAAACCCGCACTGCGCGCCCTATCCAATACGAGGCACTAAGCGTCTATTTTCCGACTGAATCCTTTGTTTGTCGCATTATCACAGCCTGTCAAAGTTGATTTATCATGCTTGGGAAATGCTCTGAAGAAAGGTCATTCTACCGACATAGTCGCTTTTTATGACAACAACGCGTTCAAACAATTGTGCGTAATGTAAATTCTGATTTGCCTGACTACGGATAAGGCATAGACACGATGTGCAGCATCTAAGGCAAAAAGAGATTAAGTTCATGGCAGAAATTCAGCCCCATTCATCCGCTTCAAAACGCAATAAAATTGTGCTGATTTCTCTGATTGCGGGTCTGCTAATCACTGGACTAAGTGCTCTTGGTCTCTGGCAGGTCAAACGACTGAGCTGGAAACATGACCTGATCGCCCGCGTCGAGCAAAATATCAATGCAAGCCCTGTTTCCGCACCTGATATCAATGCCTGGCAGAATGCTGACAAGAAAGCTTATGAATATCGTGCTGTGACGCTTTCAGGCCATTACCTCAATGATAAGGAAATTGCCGTCGGTGCACTCACAGAGCGGGGTTCAGGCTATTGGATTCTAACGCCTTTTCTGCGCGATAACGGCGAGACGGTCTTTATCAATCGCGGCTATGTTGCAAGTGCCAAGCGCAATCCTGAGAACCGCACAAACGGTCAGATTGAAGGCGAAACAACAGTCACCGGCCTGCTACGCCTGACAGAGCCGAAAGGCTTTTTTCTGCGCCAGAATGAGCCGGAAAAAAATATCTGGTATGCCCGCGATATTGAGGCTTTTGCCAAATATGCCGATGTGAAGAATGTGCCGGATTACTTCATTGATGCGAATGGCGCCCAAAACCGTGCTGACCGGCCGGAAGGCGGGCTGACCGTAGTAAAATTTGCAGATAATCATCTGGTTTATGCACTGACGTGGTTTTCACTGGCATTGATGGTGTTCGGCATGGCCGTGTTCCTGATCCGGTATGAAGGCAAACCGAAATCGGAAGATGATGATTAAATTATATAATAATATCAACTAGTTAAACAAATTTCCCCTGCCTTCAGGAAAGCAGGGGAGCCATCAATAAAACCTGTTACTTAATCAGGCGGGCTTCACCGACATCAGCAGCGCTCTCTGACAGGCCGTATTCTTTGAGAATTTCGACCATACGACCGGATTTATGCAGCTCTTTGACCACATCATCGGCGGCAGCGAGCAGATCCGGATTGTTTTTGGAAAGCGGCAGACCGGCCTGTGCCGGATAGACAGAGCTTTGTACGCGCTCGTCTTTTTCTGAAACTTTAATCTGAACATCTTTCAGCGCACCGCCTTGCTGCGCGGCAGTACCAACGGCAACGCCGTCAATTGCGATCTCGATACGTCCGGCTTCCAGATCCTGATAAAGCGCAACATAGTTGTTATAGAGGCTGAGTTTATCGCCGAGAATGGCTTTCAGCTCATTGACCCAGAGATAGCCCTGTACGGTACCGACATTACGGCCTTCAAGCTGGGCAACAGTAGTCACGCCTTCTTTGGAATAAAGCCCCATCTGATCGAGATAGAGCGGAGCGGAAAGATTGACCACTTTCTGCCGCTCATCGGTGCGGTAATAATTGCCGATGGCAATATCTGCACGACCGGAAACAACAAACGGAATGGCTGTTGCATATTCAACCGGTGCGATTTTGATTTTCAGGCATTCTTTGGCAGCGATTTCCTTGACGATTTCACCATCCACACCGCTGAGATCGCTTTCGCCTTTAGGAATGGAGAAAGGCGGGAAAGTCGGTGCTGCAATCGTCAGATAACCGGCTTCAACAGTGGTGATTTTATGCTGCGGCGTGCAATCCTGTGCAAAAGCAGCGCCTGCCAGAAAAGTGCTGCTAAGACCGGCAGCTAGTGTGAGTGCAAAAAACTTCTTCATGATTTCCCCTTTTTGTTGCTTATTTAATGCTGCGCACGGGCTTCGATGACGCCGACAATCAGCGTCGCCGGAATGCAAATGAGCAGATAGAGAAGACCAGCCAGTATCAGGGCTGGCAGATATTGGAATGTATTGGTTCCAATTTCATAGGTGCGGGCTGTCAGCTCCGGCAGCGCAATGGCAAAACACAGTGATGTGGTCTGAAAAATCAGGATCGCAAAGCCGAGCAGAGCCGGAATAGCGATACGCAGACCTTGCGGCACAACGATAAAGCGCATCATATCCAGCGGTGTCAGACCGATCGCCTGTGCTGCCTCACGCTGCCCAGCGGGGACAGATTGCAGACCGGCACGGATGATCTCACTGGTATAAGCACCGGTTGTCCAGCTCAGAGCCACAATACTGGCCGACCAGGAGGTCAGTGTCAGACCGGCAGAAGGCAGGCCGAAATAGGCAAATTGCAGCAGAACCAGAGACGGCGCACCACGCCCTACTTCAACAAGTGTCAGTGCAGCCCAGCGGGTTGGTTTTGCCTTGGACATTACACCGAGCGACAGAAAAAACCCCAGCGGAATGCCGATCAGCAGGCTCATCCCGGTGACAATCAGGCTGATACGCAGGCCGCTGAGCATTTGCGGTAGCCAGTTGTGAAATTGTTCCGCCAAAACCGAGATCATCGGGACACCTTCTTTCGCATACGCGCATCAATCTCGCGTGACATCCATGCAACCGGCAGGCTGAGGGCGATATAGAGCAGGGCGACAAAGCTGAAGACTTCAAGCCCGCGATAGGTCGCCATAGAGGACTGATTGGCATAGAAGGTCATTTCAGAAACGCCGATTGTCGAGGCAATCGCAGAATCTTTCAAAAGACCGATGGCATAGGTTGCCATTGCCGGCAGGGCGACGCGGATAAGCTGCGGCATGATCACATCAATCCACATCCGCACCGGATGCATACCCAGAGCGGCAGCGCCTTCCCATTGACCACGATGAATGGAGAGAAGCGCGCCGCGATAAATCTCCGCCATATAGGCCGAAGCAATCAGACCGAGACCCGCCGCAGCAGCGGGGAAGGGGGCAACACGGAAATAACCGCTGCCAAGCCCAAAAAAGATCACAAACAGCCAGACAATCGGCGGAATACTGCGCACAAAGGTAATCAGCGCCATGGCTGAGTAGCGCAGCCAGTTATGACGGGAAATACGCGCCAGCATCAGCGGTACGCCAAGAACAAGCCCGATCATCAGCGCCGCAGCCGTTAAAGCGATTGTCGCAGGCAAGCCTCTGATAATATTAAAGATAATGTCCTGCATCAGCGATCTCTCACGGCATGCAGAAACCGGCGTGCGCGTTCAGTCTGCGGATCACGCATAACGTCTTTGCTGATACCGGATTCAATGATGTTGCCGTCTGCCATAATCATCACATGGTCGGAAACGCTCTCGGCAAAATGCATTTCATGGGTGACGACAATCATCGTCATACCGTCTTGCGCCAGTTCACGCATGACCGCGAGAACCTCAAGACCAAGCTCCGGATCAAGCGCCGAGGTCGGCTCATCAAACAGCATGATCTTCGGGTTCAGTGCCAGTGCGCGGGCAATCGCGATACGCTGCTGCTGGCCGCCGGAACAGCGATGCGGATATTCGGCGGCTTTGGAGTCCAGTCCCACGCGTTTGAGCAGCTCAATGGAGCGCTCATCGGCTTCCTGCTGTGAGCGGCCGAGCACGCGTTTTTGCGCGAGCGACACATTTTCCAGCACATTCATATGCGGAAACAGGTTGAAAGACTGAAACACCATGCCTGCCGAACGGCGCAGATCGAGGATTTGCTTCTGAGACGGATGTTTCTCGGCGACAAGCTCCATATCGCCCAGTGTGATACGGCCTTTATCCGGTATTTCCAGATAATTTAGACAGCGCAGCAATGTGCTTTTACCCGAGCCACTGGGGCCGATAATCGCCAATACGCCGCCCGGATTAACGCTTAAACTCACACGATTGAGTACTGTGAGAGCGCCGAAGCTCTTTTCCAGCGCTTCCACGCGCACCAGTGGCTTAATGTTATTTTGTGTCTGCTGCATTGCCTTTTCCGTCACCGCCGCCGGACAAAATCTGAGCGGCGCTGAAATATGTTTCCCCGCAGGACGGCGGCGTGCTGGCAAAGCTGTTTTTATTTTGCAATTGTTTACACCGTCCCGTGCTGAGAGCAGTGTGCCGCGTCGGACGCGCGTACCAAATCAAGAAAAGTGGCTAAACGACAAGATTTTCTTGATGATATATTCAGGTGGAAATTCTGCTCAAAACGGGCGTGTTTCAGCACGCAGCCGCTTGCGAAAAGAGCAGGCTGACAGGCGCAGACACAAGATAATTTGAGGGCTTACTTATATATCGTAAGGCATATCGCTGATGGTCATTTCACGGCGCAGCATGGCTGACCAGTCTTCGCCTTTAATCCAGTCACAAAAAGCCGCAATGGGTTTCACCCGCCGGTAGCCGCGCGGTACAACCAGATAAAAGCCCGGAATATCTTCTTCTTTCATGGTGCTCAGGGCATCAATGCCGAGCGGTGCAATCAACCGCCCCTGACGCAGATCATCCATCGCATCAATAGCCGAAACCAGCCCCATACCCATCCCTGCCAGAGTGGCGCGGCGCATGGTGGCGGCATCCTGAAACTGCACATCGCCTTTGGCTTCAATATCCTGCAAATCCAGATGGCGCAGTACTTTTTGCCATAGATTGGTGGCCAGAACCGGATGCAGCAACGTCATACTCAGCAGATCTTCCGGTTTCCGCACCCGATGTGCGAGCGCCGGTGCACAGCAGATAATTTTCGGGTCACGCACCAGCAATGTCTGGTCGAATTCTGTCCACTCGCCGAAGCCCCATTGCACGGAAACGTCGATATCATCGCGGGAAAAATCAGGGATTTCTACCATGGTAGTAAGCTGCAAGACCACGCCGGGCATTGTGGTGCGGAATTGCTCAAGGCGATCCATCAGATAGCGGGTGGCAAAATAGGGACTGGCATTGACATTGATGCGGTTGCGGTGACCGGTCTTGGTAACACGACGCACACCTTCGGCAAATTCATCAAAACCGGCCTGCACAAAATGCGCGAGCAGAATGGCTTGTTCTGTCGGGTCAACCATGGCCGCCGGCCGCTTTGCGGAAGCTGCGATAGCGCATCACCGCATGAAAGACGCGTAAAGCATTGAGCGGGGGGAGGCGTGGCACCCTGTCATTCATGGTCTGTGACCATGTTTATAACGACCTGATTAATGTGCATTACCTGCCTCCGCTCGCCCTTATGCTTGCTAGGGTCTATATCATATCACAGCCTTTTCAAGGAAAGGCTTATTGGCAATCACGCGCTCATAGCCAACTTCGGAGAGGTCGAGAGTACGGAACGCATTATAGGTGATCAGCTCGGATACAGCGCGTCCTGTTGCGGGGCCTTGCTGCAGGCCATGACCGGAAAAGCCATTGGCATAGATGAAGTTTTCCACCTCGGGATGACGGCCGACAATCAGATTATGATCCAGCACGTTGAAGTCATAATGCCCCGCCCATTGGTTGACGACTTTGATCGCCTCAAAGGCTGGTGAGCGCTCTGCAAGAGCAGGCCAGATGATCTCTTCAAATTCTTCATAACGCGGGGTGAAATCATCCCAATCGACCGCAGGGTCTTCTACCGGCGGACAACCGGTCAGGAAGAAACGGCCTTCAGGGCGGCAGAAAACACCGCTCGGATCAATCATCAGCGGCAGACGACCGCCGTTGACCGTGGCGCTGCCTTCCGGTGTCTGAGCGCAGTCATAGACAAACAATGTGCGTTTGCGCGGTTCAATCGGCACGTCCAGCCCTGCCATACGTGCGGTCAATGCCGCACTGACACCGGACGCATTGACGATGGTACCTGCCGAGATGCTCTGACCGGATTTCAGCTCCACACCGGTGACACGATTGCCATCGCGCTGAATGGCCACCACCTCATCGGTGATATAATCGGCGCCGAGCTCACGGGCTTTGTTTTTAAAGCCATACATCAGGCCGGTATTGTTGAACCAGCCTTCACCGGAACGGCCATAGGAGGCCAGCAGAATATCGTCCGTATTGAGATGCGGGAATGCGCGGCTCAGCTCCTCACGATCCCACAGCACCACATCGGCACCGCAGGCGATCTGCACTTTGTGATTTTCGCGCAAAGTCTGCACCTGATCCGGCGTATTGGCGAGGAACAGATAACCGCCTTCGTGGAATTGCAGATCAGGCTTGTCACCGGCAACCTGCATTACCTCCGCAAAATTGCGGATAAATTCTGTGCCGAAACGGCTGATTTCCACATTAATCGGGTTGGAAAACTGATTGCGGATCGAAGATGATGACAGCGATGTAGCTGCGCGTACATAGGTTGGATCGCGTTCCACAACGAGGATTGAACCGTCAAAGTCAGGGTTCTGCGACAGGAAATAGGCAACCGAAGAGCCGATGACCGCGCCGCCAATAATCACAACATCATAATGCTGTTTCATGATTTTGCCTCATCATCAGGATGGCCGATATCGACGAACCAGCCACCGAGATAACGGGTGGCAGGGGCATAAGGGTCAGAGCGTTTGGTGCGGCTTTCGACAGCTGCACGATAGCTTTCCGTATTATCCTGCGGCTGATAACCGAGATGTCCCGCCTTGCTGTTGTCGACCGGTGATACGCGGTTATCCGACATACCGAAACTGACGGTAAAGCCAACACGCGGGGCGGTGAGGGCGGCTGAAACGAGACGCACGCAATCATCAAAGGACAGCCACGACCACAGCATTCGGCGGTCTGCCGGTTCAGGGAAGGATGAGAAAATGCGCAAGGCGACTGTCTCAATGCCGAATTTATCCCAATAGAGCCGCCCTAAGTCTTCGACAAAACATTTGGACAGACCATAGAAACTGTCAGGCCGATGCGGGGCATCCGCATCAATATTGGTTTCCAGCTCATGATAGCCGATGGCATGGACGGAGGAGGCATAGATCACACGCTTCACACCATTTTTTCGGGCGGCTTCATAAATATTATAGCTGCCCTGAATATTCGAGCGCAGAATACGTTCCCAAGACACTTCCAGTGGTTCACCGCCGAAATGCAGGATTACATCTACACCTTCCGCCAGTTTCATGATCGCATCGGCATCATCAAGATCGCAGATGACTACTTCTTCATTCGGCTGCAGATCATTGATCGCAACGCGGTCTGTGAGGCGCAATTTGCGCGCCAGCGGTGCTAATCCGCGGCGCAATTCTGTGCCGAGCCTTCCGGCAGCACCGGTGATAAGAATTGTATCAAAATCCATGATTTATGCCTTTGATGCCGGTTTCAGACGTGCAACAGCACCGGCAATGCGTCTGATAGCTTCACTCAGCACCTCATCTGAGGTTGCTGTGGAGATGCGGAAATAAGGTGACATACCGTAAGCGGCGCCCGGTACAGCTGCGACATGGCCTTCATTGAGCAGGTAATTTGCCACCGCCGTATCATCACTCAATACTGAACCGTCCGGGCACTGCTTGCCGATCAGACCGGCACAATTGATAAAGGCATAGAACGCGCCT
>NZ_ANNO01000337.1:0-3776 GCF_000409565.1 Pseudochrobactrum sp. AO18b | reverse complement strand
CGTGGGGGGGGGTTTCTTGTTTCGGGAGGATGTATCAGCAGGAGTAATACATATCGAATTCAACCGGATGCGGAGCCATTTCAAAGCGCATGACTTCCTGCATTTTCAGTTCAATGAAGCTGTCGATCTGATCGTCGCTGAACACATCACCAGCTTTGAGGAAGGCGCGGTCTTTGTCGAGGCTCTGGAGGGCTTCACGCAGAGAACCGCAAACGGTCGGAATTTTTTTCAGTTCTTTAGCTGGCAGATCATAAAGATCTTTATCCATTGCCTGGCCCGGATGGATCTTGTTCTTGATACCATCAAGACCAGCCATCAGAATGGCAGCAAAGCAATAGTATGGGTTTGCTGTCGGATCAGGGAAGCGGACTTCCAGACGCTTTGATTTTGGCGAGTTGCCAAATGGAATACGGCAGGAAGCTGAACGGTTGCGGGCGGAATAGGCCAGCAGAACAGGCGCTTCATAACCCGGAACCAGACGCTTATAAGAGTTGGTCGAAGGGTTGGTGAAGGCATTCAGTGCTTTGGCATGTTTGATCACGCCGCCGATGAAGAACAGGCAGCTTTCTGACAGACCGGCATATTCATTACCGGCGAAAGTCGGCTTGCCGTCTTTCCAGATCGATACGTGAACATGCATGCCCGAACCATTGTCACCGAAGATTGGCTTCGGCATGAAAGTTGCAGTCTTGCCATAGGCATTTGCAGTCTGGTGAACCACATATTTGAAGAGCTGCATCTTGTCGGCATTTGCGACGAGCGTGTCGAACTTCACACCGAGTTCGTGCTGAGCGGCTGCAACTTCATGGTGATGCTTTTCAACGGTTACGCCCATTTCGGACAGAACTGTGAGCATTTCCGAGCGCATATCCTGACAGCTGTCGATTGGCGGAACAGGGAAATAGCCGCCTTTAACGCGCGGACGGTGACCCATATTGCCGGTTTCGTAATCGGTGTCATCATTTGATGGCAGTTCGCTGGAATCCAGCTTGAAACCGGTGTTGTAAGGGTCGTTTTTGTATTTCACATCATCGAAGATGAAGAATTCAGCTTCTGGGCCGATGAAAACAGTGTCGCCGATGCCAAGCGATTTCACATAGGCTTCTGCTTTCTTGGCAGTGCCGCGCGGATCGCGGTTGTAGTTTTCGCCGGTAACAGGATCAAGAATATCGCAAAGCAGAACCAGAGTGGACGCTGCAAAGAACGGATCCATGTGTGCGGAAGCCGGATCCGGCATCAGAACCATGTCGGATTCATTGATGGCTTTCCAGCCGCCGATGGAGGAGGCGTCGAACATAACGCCGTCGGTGAACATGTCTTCATCAACCATGCCCACATCCATAGTCACATGGTGCAGCTTGCCTTTAGGGTCAGTAAAACGCAGGTCAACGAATTTTACGTCGTTGTCAGAGATCAGTTTCAGAATGTCATGGGCGGTCGTCATATGCATTTTCCTATTGAACGACGTTAAACTGAGAAAATTTGTCCGGCATAACCGGTGACTTACATATCAGATAGCATCAGGGCCGGTTTCGCCGGTACGGATGCGGATCACTTCTTCAACGCTGGAGATAAAGATTTTACCGTCGCCAATACGGCCGGTTTGTGCGGCTTTGCGGATGGCTTCCACCGCTGCATCCACTGCATCATCGGCAAGCACGACTTCGATTTTTACCTTTGGCAGAAAATCGACAACATATTCCGCGCCGCGATACAGTTCAGTGTGGCCTTTTTGACGGCCGAAACCCTTGGCTTCCAGAACGGTGATACCTTGCAGGCCGACGTCCTGAAGTGCTTCTTTGACTTCATCAAGTTTGAAAGGCTTAATGATAGCTTCGATTTTTTTCATCAGAATGCTGCCTCCGTTTATTTCTGAGCCTTACATGGCCTTGAAATATTACAAGCATAAATCGTGCCAAAATCTGCGAATTTATAATCTGACGGGTAAAATTTTATAATTTTTTATGGGCAGGCAGAATTTTAATTGGCAGCTTTTGCTGCAGCTTGTTGAAATATTTGATTTATTTTCAAATTATGCCGAAAGGTGAATTTCAGCTGAGGCGAAGAATGTGCAGAAATTTCAGGCAAGGCCGCATCTGCGTTGCCTTTGCATGAAAAAATGGCAGTGATAAATATGATTGCCGGATTTGAATTGCCTAAAATTTAGGCATTGTGCGTTCTAAATAAGCATGTGTGAAGCAGTAAGCATTCTTGCAGGAGCCTGATATGGAATTATTGACGCCGGAAGAGATGGGGCAGGCTGACCGGATTAGCATTGCGGGTGGTATTGCAGGCTATCATCTGATGCAGCGCGCCGGACAGGCGGTATTTGAAGAGATTGTCAGATTTTGGCCTGATGTCCGTTCTGTCGCTGTGCTCTGTGGCTCCGGCAATAATGGCGGCGATGGCTATGTCGTTGCAAAGCTGTTGAAGGCGGCGGGCATATCTGTGGCTTGTTTTTATACGGAACAACCCAAAACGGACGGTGATGCTGCTCTTGCCTGTGCTGACTATGTGTCTTCAGGCGGGCAGGTTCTGCCACTTCACCATTTTATACCCGAAGATTATCCGCTGGTTGTGGACGCTCTGCTCGGTGCGGGATTGGTGCGCGATGTAAACGGAGCGCTGGCAACTTGTATCACAAGGCTGAATATGTCCGGTGTATTTGTCTGTGCTATTGATCTGCCAAGCGGTGTATCAGGACTGGACGGGCAGGTTAAGGGTGTAGCTGTGCAGGCGCAGCATACGGTTACGTTTTTCCGCAAGAAGCCCGGGCATTTATTGCAGCCGGGACGTGAGTTATGCGGTGAAGTGCATGTCCGCGATATCAGCATTGAAAATACGGTATTCGAAACAATACCTGTCAGGCTTTATGAAAATCTGCCGGAGCTCTGGCGTGATGTTCTGCCTGTTGCACTGGCCAATGCCCATAAATTCACACGTGGCCATGTCGGGGTGTTTTCCGGCGGGATGATGTCCACCGGCGCTGCACGCCTGAGTGCTTCTGCTTCTGCGCGTACAGGGGCGGGGCTCGTGACAATGATTGCGCCTCCGGATGCATTGCCTGTTCATGCCGCACATTTGACGGGCACGATGCTGTATCCGATAGGTGAAACTGTTGGTGTTCTGAATTTTATCAGAACAAGAAAAGTCAAAACTGCGGTTTTGGGGCCTGCCTTTGGTGATCTGCCAAGGGCGCGGGAGCTGGTCTGTGTATTAATGGCGGATAGTGCAGATGGAGCCGGTTTGAAAACACTGGTTCTGGATGCTGATGGCATCACAGCATTTAAAGATCAGCCGCAAATACTGTTTGCTGCCGCAGAACGATCAGGCTGTTCGCTGGTGTTGACACCTCATGAGGGGGAGTTTCAGCGGTTATTCGGCGGATTGGTTACGGATAGACAGAGTAAAGTTGAGAAAGCGCGGCAGGCTGCTCAGCTCAGCCATAGTGTGGTGATTTATAAGGGAGCGGATACGGTGATCGCCGCACCGGATGGCCGTGCTGCAATTAATAGTAACGGGACGGCATTACTGGCAACTGCCGGTTCCGGTGATGTACTGACCGGTATTATTGCGGGGCTATGTGCGCAGGGTATGCCAGCCTTTGAAGCTGCCTGTGCGGCAGTGTGGATACATGCGGAAACTGCAAATTGTTTTGCTGAGGAAGCGCCGGTCGGTTTAATCGCCGAAGATATGCCTGACCTGATTGTAAAAGTATGGGCACGACTTGCGAAAAATGGTTTGCTCTCAAATGACAGCATATCCCTGAAAAATGG
>NZ_ANNO01000336.1:0-7204 GCF_000409565.1 Pseudochrobactrum sp. AO18b | reverse complement strand
CGCCGCCTGTTTTATGAGGCGGCGTTTTTATTTATTCAGCTGCGAGTGTTTTGCCGTCAGGGCGACGTTCCAGCAGTTCCTTCAGGAAGTGGCCGGTATAAGAACGCGGTTCGGCGACGATATCTTCCGGACGACCAACAGCAACGATCTCACCACCGCCGTCACCGCCTTCAGGACCCAGATCCAGCACCCAGTCCGCCGTTTTGATGACTTCGAGATTATGCTCGATAACAGCAACGGTGTTGCCCTGATCGACCAGTTCGTGCAGCACTTCCAGCAGTTTGGCAACGTCATGGAAATGAAGGCCGGTGGTTGGCTCATCAAGAATATACAGCGTCTTGCCGGTTGCGCGGCGTGATAGTTCCTTAGCGAGTTTAACGCGTTGGGCTTCACCGCCGGAGAGCGTGGTCGCCTGCTGGCCGATCTTGATATAGCCAAGACCGACGCGGTTCAGCGTTTCCATCTTGTCACGGATACTTGGCACCGCAGCGAAGAATTCCACACCTTCTTCAACCGTCATATCAAGAACATCGGCGATGCTCTTGCCTTTAAACAGAACTTCCAGTGTTTCGCGGTTGTAGCGTTTGCCGTTACAAACATCACAAGTCACGTAAACATCAGGCAGGAAGTGCATTTCAATCTTGATAACACCGTCACCCTGACAGGCCTCGCAGCGTCCGCCTTTGACGTTGAATGAGAAGCGTCCAGGCTGATACCCGCGTGCTTTTGCTTCCGGCAGACCGGCAAACCAGTCACGGATTGGTGTGAATGCACCGGTATAAGTTGCCGGATTGGAACGCGGTGTACGGCCGATTGGTGACTGATCGATATCAATGACCTTGTCCAGCAGTTCCAGACCTTCAATCCGGTCGTGTTCGGCTGGATGCTCGCGGGAGCCCATAATTTTACGTGAAGCAGCTTTATACAGGGTTTCGATCAGGAAGGTGGACTTACCGCCACCGGATACGCCGGTTACTGCGGTAAAGGTACCGAGCGGAATTTCACCGGTTACGTTTTTCAGATTATTGGCGCGGGCGCCGACAACCTTGATGCGTTTGGATTTGGTGATCTTGCGGCGCTCCGCCGGAACCATAACCTGCATTGCGCCGGACAGATATTTGCCGGTGATAGAATTTGGATTGTTTATCACTTCGGACGGTGTGCCCTTAGCAATAATCTGACCGCCATGAACACCGGCTGCCGGGCCGATATCAACGACATAGTCCGCAGTGAGGATGGCATCCTCATCATGCTCAACCACGATCACGGTATTGCCGAGATCACGCAGATGACGCAGTGTGTCAAGCAAACGGGCATTGTCGCGCTGATGCAAACCAATGGATGGTTCATCCAGCACATAGAGAACGCCGGTCAGGCCGGAGCCGATCTGCGAAGCCAGACGAATACGCTGGCTTTCACCACCGGAAAGCGTGCCGGAATTACGCGACAGTGACAGATAATCCAGCCCCACATCATTGAGGAAGCGCAGGCGCTCACGGATTTCTTTCAGAATACGGGCAGCAATTTCGTTCTGCTTGTCATTGAACTGCTGGTCAATCGTGCTGAACCACTGATCTGCATTACGGATCGACATTTCCGTTAACTGACCGATATGCATCATGCCGACTTTAACCGCCAGTGCTTCCGGTTTCAGGCGATAGCCTGCACAGGAAGGACAAGGTGTGGCCGACATATAGCGCTCAATCTCTTCACGCGACCAGTTGGAATCGGTTTCCTTCCAGCGGCGCTGCAGATTGGGAATAACACCTTCAAATGTCTTGGTTGTTTCGTAAGAGCGTGAGCCATCCTTATAAACAAAGGTAATTTCTTTGCCCTTTGTGCCGTGAAGCACAGCCTTTTGTGCATCTTCGCTCAAATCCTGCCATTTATCGGTCAGCTTGAAACCATAGGCTTTGCCCAGTGCTTCCAATGTCTGATTGTAATATGGCGATGAGGATTTTGCCCAAGGTGCGATTGCACCGTCTTTCATACGCAGAGTTTCATCCGGCACAATCAGGTTCGGGTCAATGGCCTGCTGAGAACCAAGACCGTCACAGGTCGGGCACGCACCAAACGGATTGTTGAAGGAGAACAGGCGCGGCTCAATCTCGGCAATGGTAAAACCGGAGACAGGGCAAGCAAACTTCTCCGAGAACAGCACGCGCTCATGGGTGTCATTCTTGGATTTATTGGCACTGTCTGCTGCAGTTTCTTCCGGTGGCAGCGGCTTATCCGCAAATTCTGCAATCGCCAGACCTTCAGCCAGTTGCAGACAGGTTTCCAGACTGTCGGCCAGACGCGAAGCCAGATCAGGACGCACCACAACGCGGTCAACCACCACATCAATATCGTGCTTGTATTTCTTATCCAGTGCCGGTGCGTCAGCTATTTCATAGAAAACACCGTCAATTTTGACACGCTGAAAGCCTTTTTTCTGCAGTTCAGCGAGTTCTTTGCGGTATTCACCCTTACGGCCGCGTACAATCGGCGCCATGATATAGAGGCGGGTGCCTTCTTCAAAAGCCATCACGCGGTCAACCATCTGGCTGACAGTCTGGCTTTCAATCGGCAGGCCGGTAGCAGGGGAGTAAGGTACGCCAACGCGTGCATAGAGCAGGCGCAGATAGTCGTAAATCTCGGTGACAGTACCAACTGTCGAGCGCGGGTTGCGGCTGGTGGTTTTCTGCTCAATGGAAATAGCCGGTGACAGACCGTCAATCTGGTCAACATCCGGCTTTTGCATCATTTCCAGAAACTGGCGTGCATAGGCTGAAAGACTTTCGACATAACGGCGCTGACCTTCAGCATAAATCGTGTCGAAAGCGAGCGATGATTTACCGGAACCGGACAGACCGGTCATGACAATCAGCTTGTCGCGCGGCAGATCAATATCAATATTTTTCAGATTATGTTCGCGGGCGCCGCGAATGGAAATAAATTTTTGATCGCTCATCAGCATTGTGCCTGCGGTTGGTGCGTAACAATTTGGCCGGAAACAGGAGAATGGCAGGATTTACAATGCCTCAGCCGAAACTCAGACATTTATATAGGTGTGCTCTGCTCAAACTCAATATTGACCGGATTTGTACTCTGTTTTGCGGAACCGCGCTGCACCAATGACAGTCCAGTTGCTCTCCCGCAATTTTGCAAAAGGTTATAGAACAAAATATGAACTTAAGTCCAGTCAGATTTTGGTTGTAATCGCAGCAAAGCAGAATTTCTTGTCTAGAGCGGTTTACGTCCAGATTGGATCATAGTACTCGCTCTAGATTCTTTATTTGGTCGCATTATCACGGGCGTCAAGTTGATCCAACTTGACTGTGAAATGCTCTAAGTTCATCAAATGACGATGTAATATAATGTGAAAACCTATCAGTTGACGATGCGCTGTCCTGAGAGCACACTGAAATCGTCTTCAGCATCAGCGGAGGAAAGGGATGTAAAGTCCCGAACAGCTGAAGACGGGCGAAAGCCCAGACAGGAACTTATACTGTTCCGCGCGAAACAGGAGGAATATAAGGATGAGTCCACCTGACCATGCATGACGATATTGTATCGTCGAAAAATAATGTTTTTTCTGAAACTACCGGATTTCTGTAAGGACTATCTGTGAAGATAGTATGTATAGAAAGATCAATGACTATATTCACCGGTCTGTGTGCTTCGGCAGCAAATCGCAGAATATAGGATTTGCTGAAAGTGGTAAGGTTCTGAAAATTATAGCTGAATGCTATATCTGCGGTTCAGAGCCAGACTGTCACAAATGAAAGTTGAAGTGTGGTTTTATTGAAAGAGCAACAATTTATCATTTCTGCAGATAACCTGCCTTTAAGGCAGCTTTCTGAAAGCTTGTCGGCGAATGACTACCGACAAAATGGGATGAACCCCAATCAAAAGCCCTGCGCGCCAAAATAAGTGAGCGGCAGGGCATTTTTGTATCTTGCATAAACTTATTGCCGAGGCAGATGTGCCTCTATCCTTTCTCATCTTCTCTCCCAACTTAGTAGTGATGCCATAAGCCTGCTGATAACGGCGGGATGAAAGCAATTGCGCGGATAAATTTGCGGTGCTTATATGCCCGTGGTGGTATCGGGGAGCATGACGACATACCGCCACGGAGGGTTCTCAAAAATCAGGGCAAAGACGCTGTGTTTTTGCCTGAAGACAGTTTGCGACAGCGGCGGCTCCTGCTTCTGGCGGAATTGTTTTGATTGCAGAATATGGAAATAATTTTAATGACAAGCATATCGCATAAACCGCGCGCACGTGATCTTGGTATTCCGTTTACAGGCACAACTGGCCCGAATAATGCCATTACCGATGTTGAAGGCGTGACGGTTGGTTATTCGACGATTATCGAGGGTGAGGGCAAGTTAGAGACCGGTAAAGGCCCTGCACGCACCGGCGTTACAGCCATTCTGCCACGGGGGAAGACATTCAATCCGGTTTTCTCCGGCTGGTATTCTCTCAACGGTAATGGCGAGATGACCGGCACAACATGGGTGGAGGAGAGCGGCTTTCTTGAGGGGCCGATAGCGATCACCAATACGCATAGCGTTGGCGTGGTGCGGGATTCTGTAGTTTCATGGCTGATTGATAATGATCTGACAGGGCCGCATTTCAAAGATCTTTACTGGCTGCTGCCGGTGGTAGCTGAAACATGGGACGGTATCCTGAACGATATCAACGGCATGCATGTGAAAAAAGAACATGTCTATGCCGCGCTGGATAATGCTGCTGGCGGTAGAATTGCAGAAGGTAATGTCGGCGGTGGCACTGGTATGAACCTGTTTCATTTTAAAGGCGGCACTGGCACATCCTCCCGTAAACTGAGCGATGAAGAGGGCGGTTATACGGTCGGCGTTTTGGTGCAGGGTAATTTCGGCAGACGACAGGATCTGATGATTGCTGGTGTTCCGGTCGGTGAGGAAATCACCGAGCTGATGCAGGATACATCATGGACGCGTGAGGAAAGCGGCTCGATTATCGTTGTCGTGGCAACGGATGCGCCGCTGCTGCCGCATCAATTGAAACGGCTGGCGCGTCGTGTGCCTGTTGGCATTGGTCGTGTCGGTGGTTTTGGTGCCAATGGCAGCGGTGATATTTTTATCGCGTTTTCAACGGCCAATCCTGATGCTTTTAGTCGCGAAGAGACTACACAAATGGAGATGGTTTCCAATAATAAAATGGATCCGCTCATTCAGGCTGCTGCTTTGGCAACCGAAGAGGCGATTATTAATGCGATGATTGCTGCGGAAACCATGAAAGGGCGCGACGATAATATCTCCTACGCACTTCCGCATGACCGGCTTGTTGAAGTTATGAAGAAGTATAACAGACACTCTGAATGAAATTTGTGACCGGGAGGCGGCTGAAAAGCCGCTTCTTTGTTGCGAACAGGGGCAGTTCGCTTTATTCGAGGCTCTAACAGCAGTTTTTTGCAGCAGAGATATTATGAATATTCACGACACCACGCTGAATGGCGGCACCCCCTCAACCGTGCAGGATAAAGCAGAACAATCTGCGCCGGTTTCCGATATCAGTCAGGAACTGGATGATTATGCATCCATGAGTGATGAGGATATGAGCGGCGACGGTTGTCATCCGCTGTTCCGCAATGTGCCGTCCTCGGTCGGGTTCAACAAGCTGCGCAAGCGCCTGCTGCGTCAGACCCGTCAGGCGATGGATGATTTCGCCATGGTGCGTCCAGGCGACCGCTGGCTGGTGGCACTGTCCGGCGGTAAGGATTCTTATGGACTTTTGGCGCTGCTGCTTGATCTGAAATGGCGTGGCTTACTGCCGGTTGATCTGATTGCCTGTAATCTTGATCAGGGACAGCCGAATTTTCCGAAACATATTCTGCCGGATTATCTGACTAAAAATCAGATTACCCATCGCATTGAATATCAGGACACCTATTCGATCGTGACGGATAAGGTGCCGGAAACCCAGACCTATTGTGCACTTTGCTCGCGACTGCGTCGCGGTAATCTCTACCGCGTTGCGCGTGAAGAGGGTTGCTCGGCGCTGGTGCTTGGTCATCACCGCGAAGATATTCTCGAAACCTTTTTCATGAATCTGTTCCACGGCGGCCGTCTGGCGTCGATGCCGCCGAAATTGCTGAATGATGAGGGCGATTTGCTGGTCTTGCGCCCGCTGGCCTATGCAGCGGAAGATGATCTGGCAAAATTTGCCACAGCGATGGAATTCCCGATCATTCCTTGTGATCTGTGCGGCAGTCAGGACGGTTTGCAGCGCAATATGATGAAGGCGATGCTAACCGATATTGAAAAGCGTATGCCGGGTCGTAAAGATACGATGATCCGCGCGCTGGCCAATGTGCGCCCGAGCCATTTGCTGGATCGTAAGATTTTTGATTTTGCGTCGCTGGTAGCGCCGGAACTATCCTCCTCCTCAGAAGAATAACGGAAGCAGACAATGTTTGATCATCGCGAGATTAACTGGCTGGCTGATTTGCTCAGCTCGACCGCTGATACTGAAATTCTGCCGCGCTTTCGCCGGCTGGACAGTGGCGATATCCGCCAGAAAACCTCGGCTGCTGATCTGGTGACTGAGGCTGATGTTAATTCGGAAAAGGTGATCACCGCTGCTCTGCGTGAGCGCTTTGCCGGTGCGATGATCGTTGGTGAAGAAGCCTGCAGTGACAATCCGGTGCTGTTGGATGGTCTGAATTCTGCGGATCTGGCTTTCACTATTGATCCGGTGGATGGCACATTCAATTTCGCATCCGGTGTGCCGCTGTTTGGTGTTATGCTCTCGGTTAATATCAAAGGCGAGACCGTTGCCGGTATTATCTATGACCCGATGGGGCGTGACTGGCTGATCGGCGTTAAAGGGGCGGGCAGCTATATTCGCCGTGCCGATGGCAGTGAACATAAAGTGCGTGTTGCTGACGCTCCGGCGCTCAAGGAAATGACCGGCTGTGTGTCATGGCAATATCTGCCGGAGCCGGATCGTACGCTGGTTGCCGGTAATCAGGCGAAGTTTCTCTCGCATCTCGGCTATCGCTGTGCAGCGCATGAATATCGCGTGATTGCCACCGGTTCTGCGCATTTCGCGGTTTATAACAAGCTGATGCCTTGGGATCATCTGCCCGGCAATCTGATCCATCAGGAAGCCGGTGGTTATACTGCGCGGCTTGACGGCAGTGCTTATAGACCGGGTCATGTTGATGGCGGTTTGA
>NZ_ANNO01000335.1:0-9084 GCF_000409565.1 Pseudochrobactrum sp. AO18b | reverse complement strand
CTTTTTTCTTTTATTTCTCAATCACATGCTGCGGTGAAGGCGATACCGCGCGGAACAATTTGCCCTGTTCTGCAATCAGCACAAACACCATCGCAATAGCACCGACGATGAAATAGCCAAGTGCCATTGGTACGGTTGTACCGTTGAAGGACTGGCCGATCAGCATACCGATGGCTGCACCGGTCAGTGACTGTACAAAGCCGAGAACGGAAGAAGCCGTGCCTGCAACCTGTCCGAGCGGTTCCATCGCCAAGGCGTTGAAGTTGCCGCCGATTGAGCCGAAGCAGAACATAATCAGTGCAAAAATCACGATATAAATCGGGAATGGCACCGGCCCTTCAAAAAACACCGACAGCAAGAACAGCAGCAGGCTGAGGCTGATAAATGTAATCAGCAATACCTGCGAAATCCGGCGCATGCCGAAACGTCCGACCATCCGTGAATTCAGGAAGGCGGACAGTGCCATGAAGGCGGCAACGGCAGCAAATGCCACCGGAAAGCCGCGTCCCAGATCATAAATGCCGACATAAATCTGCTGTGCAGAGTTGATGAAGCCGAATAGCGAGCCGAGCATGAAGGATGCGGCCAGCGTGTAGCAGAATGCCACGCGGTTACCGATAACAATGCCGAAGCCGCTGATAATGGATTTGGCTGTGAAAGGACGGCGGTTTTCCGGTGCCAGAGTTTCCGGCATACGGGAATAGGCCCAGAAGCCGATCACACAGGCAAACAAAGCCATAAAACCGAAAATCATATGCCATTCGGAGAAGATCAGAATGACTTCACCGGTTGCCGGTGCAATCACCGGAACAATCATGAAGACCATCATGGCAAGCGACATAATTTCAGCCATAGCGCGGCCGGAATAGCGGTCACGCACAATCGAAACAGTCATGACGCGGGTAGCCGCGGCACCGATCCCCTGCAGGAAGCGCAAAACCAGCAGCATATTGAATTCCGGCACCCAGACGCAGGCCAGCGAGGTGACGACATAAATGCCGATACCGATCAGAAGTGGTTTCTTACGGCCAAAACGATCACTGATCGGGCCATAAAGCAGCTGTGAGACTGCAAAGCCGAACAGGTAGACTGTAACGACATATTGGTGATGGTTCGGTGTCAGAACACCGAGAGAATTGCCGATTTCGGCCAAAGCGGGCAGCATGACATCAATAGCCAGCGCATTGATTGCCATCAGTGCCGCGATAAGGGCAATAAATTCCGGTCTGGATAATTTAAATCCGTCGGAGGCTTGATTGCCGGATGCAGATACCGCATCTGCAGGAAGTTCACTTTTCATCTTTTACATGCCTTGTCCGGCCGGAAATGCGGTCGGAAAAATCTATTGCGGATCAGCAACCGGCAGACTGATGATGACACAATTTGCTATTGTTGTGTCTGTGGCCGGATACTGAAGCGATGTTCCGCAAACCGCTGAAACTCGGATTGTTTACGGAACAGAGGTGTTTTGAATAGCGCGCAGGCAGAAACAGTCCGGTATCTGCCGAGCTATAAAGGGCGAAAGCCGTGCAGCCTCAAAACGGTTACAGGGGCGTCCGCAATCTTGTGACCTGAAACTTCAGGAAGGGCATTTACCGCAGCAATTCGATGCAGCCTTATGCAGGCGGTGCCGCAGATAAATACTGTTTGAAAATATTGATACCGGAAAAACTTTTCGCCGCATTCGTGAGATACTGCGCTCAAATTTCTGGCGAAGCAGTTTTACAGGCCGGTATATTCCAACATATAGGGATTTGCGCAGAGCGCAATCTGGCCGGAATGATAAATTCTATTTAATAGTTTAAATGAAAAAAAAACGGCAGAAGATCTGCCGTTTTTTGATAATCACATATTCGTGAAGTCTTTGCTGCGGATCAGGCTGCCTTGGTGGCAATGCCTTTTTCAGTCAGCAGAGCCTGCAATTCACCGGCCTGGAACATTTCGCGCACGATATCGCAACCGCCGATGAACTCACCTTTTACATAAAGCTGAGGAATAGTCGGCCAGTTGGAATATTCCTTGATGCCCTGACGGATTTCGTCAGAAGCCAGAACATTGATGCCTTTATAATCAACACCGATATAATCCAGCACCTGAACAACCTGACCGGAGAAACCGCATTGCGGGAAATCCGGTGTGCCTTTCATGAAAAGCACGACATCGTTATTTTTGACTTCATTATCGATAAGCGCAGTGATGCCGCTCATGGGAGTGTCCTTTCATTGCCGGCGGGACAAATTCCGCCAGAGTTAGGCTTTAAATAGTTGCTGCTTTTTAAGCGATGCAGGAAACATCTTCCAGAACGCCTGTTGCCGCAGGGTATTTTGTGAGCCTGACTGCACTGCACTGCACTCAGGCTCAATGAATTGTTATTCCGGTGCGCGGGTCTGCAATGCCAATGCGTGCAACACGCCGCCCATATTGCCGCCGAGGGCGTCATAAACCATCTGATGCTGCTGAACGCGGGTTTTACCGCGAAAGGCTTCCGCTACGACTTCGGCAGCGTAATGATCACCGTCTCCGGCAAGGTCGCGGATGCTGACAACAGCGCCGGGAATGCCTGCCTTGATCATGTCTTCAATATCACCAGGTGCCATAGCCATATTAAAATCCTCCGAGAGCATTTTTTCTGATCAGAGTGTGCCGCGACCGATCTGTTCCGTCGCACCAGCTCTGTTTTTTTGTTTTAGCATCTTGTCCAAAACCTGTCTTAAGCTTTTGGGGATACTCTTCTTAAATTGGAGCCTGCGTCTCGGTGTTTCAAGACGCAGGCTCCGTTATTAACGGGTATTAAAATCTAGAGCGTGTCGCGTTTAATGGAACTGACAGCGATCGCTCTAGATTCTTTTCATTGTCGCATGTTCGCGAACGCTAAATGAAACCATTTAGCTGCGCCATGCTTTAGTATCAGATTTCGCCGTTCATATAGTCAGGGAACCATGATTCATAGGCCTGATGCAACTGTTCAACAGATACAGGCTTTGCTGAACCGAGGATAACAGACTTACCACCGGTGCGACCGATAAATGGTGCTGCAATACCGGCTTTTTCTGCGCGGCTCTGTACCTGTGCCAGATTGGCTTCGGTCACGGTCAGCACATAACGTCCCTGATCTTCACCGAAGAAGGTGAGAACCGGATTATGGGCTGCCGGTTCATTAATAGTTGCGCCGATTTCGCCTTTGATAGCCATTTCAGCCACAGCCTGAGCCAGACCACCCGATGAGCAGTCGTGAACTGCTGTGACCAGCCCATCTTCGATCAGGCCGCGAACGAAGTCGCCGGTCGCTTTTTCATGCGCCAGATCAACATGCGGAGCAGGGCCGTCGATGCGGTTGTGAACGTCACGCATATAGGCGGACTGGGCGATATGTGTACCCCAGCCTTCCGGTGCGCCTGCGAGCAGAATGGCTTCGCCTTCGCCCGCAAAGCGGATGCGTGCCATTTTCGACCAGTCTTTGATCAGGCCAACGCCGCCGATGGTCGGTGTCGGCAGAATGCCCTGACCATTGGTTTCGTTGTAAAGCGAGACGTTACCGGAAACGATCGGGAATTCCAGCACGCGGCAGGCTTCGCCGATGCCCTTGATCGCATGAACCAGCTGGCTCATGATTTCAGGACGCTCTGGATTACCGAAGTTGAGGTTGTCGGTCGAAGCAAGCGGTGTAGCACCGGTTGCTGTCAGGTTGCGCCAGCATTCGGCTACAGCCTGCTTACCGCCTTCAAACGGATCAGCTTCCACATAACGCGGTGTTACGTCGGAAGAGAAAGCCAGAGCTTTGGTTTCGTGGCCGTCAACGCGGATCACACCGGCATCGCCACCCGGCAATTGCAGAGAGTTGCCCTGAATCAGCGTGTCATATTGTTCATAGACCCAGCGGCGGGAAGAACCATTGGCGGAATTGAGCAGCTTAATCAGGCTGTCAGCAATATCGGCAGCCGGTACATCATCGGCAGCCAGCGCTTTTGGTGCAACAGCCGGTGTCCACGGACGATCATATTCAGGCGCCTCATCGCCGAGTTCCTTGATCGGCAGATCGGCAACCTGTTCACCCTGATGGAAGACGCGGAAACGCAGGTCATCAGTGGTTTTACCAACGATAGCAAAATCCAGACCCCATTTTTTGAAGATCGCCTGTGCTTCTGCTTCCTGTTCAGGACGCAGCACCATCAGCATGCGTTCCTGACTTTCAGAGAGCATCATTTCATAGGCAGACATCTGCTCTTCGCGCACCGGTACGGTGTCGAGGTTCAGTTCAATGCCGAGATCGCCTTTGGCGCCCATTTCAACAGCAGAGCAGGTGAGACCGGCAGCGCCCATATCCTGAATGGCGATAACCGCGCCGGAAGCCATCAGCTCAAGGCAGGCTTCGAGCAGGCATTTTTCGGTGAACGGATCGCCAACCTGAACGGTCGGGCGCTTTTCATCAATCGATTCATCAAATTCAGCCGATGCCATTGTCGCACCGCCAACGCCGTCACGACCGGTTTTCGCACCGAGATAAACAACCGGCAGGCCAACGCCTTCAGCCTTGGAATAGAAAATCGCATCGGATTTTGCGAGACCCGCTGCAAAAGCATTGACGAGAATGTTGCCGTTATAACGGGCATCAAATTCAATTTCACCGCCGACAGTCGGCACGCCGAAAGCATTGCCGTAACCGCCAACACCGGAAACAACGCCGGAAACGAGGTGACGGGTTTTCGGATGGTCTGGCTCACCGAAGCGCAGAGCATTCATGGCTGCAACCGGACGGGCACCCATGGTGAATACGTCACGCAAAATACCGCCGACACCGGTCGCCGCGCCCTGATAAGGCTCGATATAAGACGGGTGGTTGTGGCTTTCCATTTTGAAAACAACGCAATCGCCGTCATCAATATCGACAACACCGGCATTTTCACCCGGACCCTGAATAACGCGCGGGCCGGTTGTTGGCAGAGTGCGCAGCCATTTCTTGGAGGATTTATACGAGCAATGCTCGTTCCACATTGCCGAGAAAATACCCAGCTCCGTAAAGCTTGGTTCACGACCGATCAGGTCAAGAATGCGCTGGTATTCGTCGGGCTTGAGGCCGTGTGAGGCAATCAGTTCCGGTGTGATCGGGTAATCATTACGGATTGACTTTTTGCTGTCCATATCGGTGTCGCTGTCTTCTTTGATCTATGAGCCGGAGCTCGGATATGTGATAGGTTCGATGCTTAATTCTTATGTGTCGCCAGCTTCGCTGGCATAATCGGTTAGCAGCTTTTTTGTCCGGAAGCCCAGCGCGCTGTATCGCGCTCGATGCGTTCGGAAAGCGGGCTTTGCATTAACGGGCCGAAACGCTCCATCCGTCCCGGATTGCCTTCTGCCTGCACAACCAGCAAAGGCCGGTCATTCGGGTTCTTTGCAGGGACGACGAGAATACGCGGTCGGCCGGTATAAGAAACCAGTTCCGGCGCCAGCGTATATTGGCGGAACTGAGGGTCGCCGGATTTAAACCAGCATTGTCTTGCACCAAGCGCCACGCGTTCCATGGTCGCCAGAGCTGTATGGCTGACATTACCCGATGCGGGAGACGGGGATTTTTTAGACGCGAGACATCCGCTTAAAGCAACTGCGGACAAAGCCATTACAATTATATGCGCCAATTTCATTAAAGACTGAGCTCCGCAGGGGAAATGATTGTATGGTATTTCAGCATTTGCAAAGCCTGACCATTGTTTGTCAGGCTTTGCATATTTTGGGCTTTAGAGCGGTTTACCTCCAGATTGGATCATGGCGCTCGCTCTAAATTTTTTAGTGGTTGCATTATCACGGACGTCTAAGTTGTTCCAACTTGACTGTGAAATGCTTTAACTAGCTTTCGCCAGAGCTTTGCGGGCATCCTGCATTTCACCCAAAACGGCAGCGATTTCAGGAATACCTTGGGCATTGGTCTGATAGCCTTCAATATTCGGGCAATCATCCAGAATGGTTTCAAAGCCTGGAAAACGACGCAGGCTTTCCAGCAGGAAGCGCGTTGGTGCAAGCCATGCATCCGCCAGTGTCACATGTTCACCCAATGCGTATGGGCCGGAAGAAATACGGTCTTCAACAGTTTTCAGCGCATGGTGTACATGATTGAAGACTTTTGCTGCTTTATCCGCAGGAAGCGGATTGGCAGGACCTGCCAGCAAAACAGGGATGATGGACGGCAGCACATCCAGATCGAGCAGACGCATGATGATGCGAATCTGCGCACGGTCTTTCGGATCGGCCGGCAGCATCGGTTTTTCAGGGAAACGCTCTTCCAGATATTCTGCGATCACAGAGGCTTCGAACAGAGTTTCACCGGAACCGGTGACGAGCACAGGAATGCGGCGCATCGGGGAGATTTCACGGAAGCTCTCCGGCAGCGGTGGTCCGGCAGGTGCATCAATCAGTTTCAGCGGCAGGTCTTTGACCTCAGCAATAATGCGGATAAAGGCGCAGTAGGGTGATAAAGGCTTGTTATAGAGCTTCATAGTACTTCCTCCCGTTTTGCTGTTATGCAGGTCATGCTGCTGTAAAAGGAAATGCCCGCGCGCGTTATTGCGCAAAGCGGGCATAACCTGATTTAGGAAGCCAGACGATCCAGTGCCGATGCAAACAGCGCGCGGCCGTCGGTACCGCCATGCGCCTGTTCGATCAGATTTTCCGGATGCGGCATCATGCCGAGCACATTGCCTTGTGCATTGGTAATACCGGCAATGTCATTGACTGAACCATTCGGGTTGGTGCCTTCCGCATAACGGAACACAACCTGACCATTGTCTTCAATCGATTTCAGAACATCGCTTTCAGCAAAATAATTGCCGTCATGATGGGCAACAGGGCTGCGAATGATCTGACCCTGTTCGTAACCGCGGGTGAAGACTGTCTGATTATTGGCGATTTCGAGCTTTACTTCGCGGCAAACGAATTTCAGCGAAGTATTACGCATCAGTGCGCCCGGCAGGAGACCTGCTTCGAGCAGAATCTGGAAGCCGTTGCAGACACCGATGACGCGCACACCGGCTTCTGCCTTTTTGCGCAATGCCTGCATAACAGGCATACGGGCTGCAATCGCGCCGCAGCGCAGATAGTCGCCGTAGGAAAAGCCGCCCGGAATAACGATCAGGTCAACATCAGGAATTTCTGTGTCGGTCTGCCACACGGTCTGCGGAGCTTTGCCACCGATTTTCGTCAGTGCGGCAATCATATCGCGGTCGCGGTTCAGGCCGGGAAGAAGGATAACTGCTGATTTCATAGTGCAGATTACTTTCTTTTAATCCAACGCAGTAGCGGACGGATCGGAGCGGAAAATTATCAGCCGGCGAACTGCCGGTAATCTGATTGCCCGTAAAGGCGGTTCCCGCTTTTCCTGCAACTGCTTTAACTACTCTTCATAATATGATGTCAGATGACATCAAAAGAAAGAGATCAGGCGATGTCGAAGCTGTAATCTTCAATAACGGTATTGGCGAGAAGCTTTTCGCACATGGCTTTCAGCTCGGCTTCAGCCTTTGCTTTGTCCGCAGTTTCAAGAACAACATCAAAAACCTTGCCCTGACGTACAGAATTGACGCCATCAAAGCCGAGGCTGCCGAGAGCGCCGACAATGGCTTTACCCTGAGGGTCGAGAACGCCGTTTTTCAGTGTGACGGTGACGCGTGCCTTAATCACTTTGTTATCCTGTATTTTAGAAGAGGGAATGTACAGTCTCCGCAATGCGGAAATACTGCCTGAAAGACACAGCCCGGAAAGCGGCAGACTTCCCGGGCTGAAATGACTTATTTAACCAGTGTCGGGCCGGTAGGGCGCGGCGGCTCGTTCTCGTTGATAATGCCGAGACGGCGTGCCACTTCCTGATAGGCCTCAACCAGACCACCCATATCGCGGCGGAAACGGTCTTTGTCCATTTTCTCGTTGGTGGCAACATCCCAGAGACGGGCTGAGTCCGGCGAAATTTCATCGGCCAGAACCACGCGCATCATGTCGCCTTCGAACAAACGGCCGCATTCGATTTTGAAATCGACCAGCTGAATGCCGACGCCGAGGAACAGGCCGGTGAGGAAGTCGTTGATACGGATGGCAAGTGCCATAATATCATCGAGTTCCGCAGGGCTTGCCCAGCCAAATGCAGTGATATGCTCTTCGGAGACCATCGGGTCATCGAGCGCATCGGCCTTGTAATAGAATTCAATGATTGAACGCGGCAGAACGGTGCCTTCTTCAATCCCCAGACGCTTGGCCAGTGAGCCGGCAGCAACATTGCGCACAACGACTTCAAGCGGAATGATTTCGACTTCTTTAATCAGCTGCTCGCGCATGTTGACGCGGCGGATAAAGTGGGTCGGAATGCCGATCTTGTTCAACTGCGTAAAGATGTATTCGGAAATGCGGTTGTTCAGCACTCCCTTGCCATCAATCACTTCATGCTTTTTGGCATTGAAAGCGGTGGCATCATCTTTGAAAAACTGAATGAGCGTGCCTGGCTCCGGTCCTTCGTAAAGGATCTTGGCCTTGCCCTCGTAAATACGGCGGCGTCGATTCATGGGGTTTAGGAACCTCTGGGGTTTGCTGAGACCGTTTTGAGACGTCTCGTCTCATCCCGATGTTTCAGGAAGCGGCCACTGCAGCCGCAATGTCTGCGTTCCCTAGCGCAAATGATAACTTTTAACAATCATCCTTTATGCCGCTATGCTGTTTTTCAGTGATTGTTTTATGCTTTTTCTGTGCGCAGCCTCTGGTTGTGCCATTATGCGAACCCTATATGCCTAAAGCAGCCACGCATTACACTGTGATTTCGTTGCGGGCGGCGTATAATAAAGATCAAGAATAAACCGACTAACTGATATGTGAGGGACCTATGAGCGGAATGGACGAACGTCGCAATACATTCGAAAACAAATTTGCCCATGACGAAGATCTGCGGTTCCGCGCGATTGCCCGGCGCAATAAAATGCTTGGCCTCTGGGCTGCCGAAAAACTCGGCAAAACCGGAGAAGACGCACAGGCCTATGCCGGTGAAGTGGTTCGTGCAGATTTTGAAGAAGCCGGTGACGAGGATGTTATCCGCAAAATTACCGCTGATTTCAG
>NZ_ANNO01000334.1:0-2799 GCF_000409565.1 Pseudochrobactrum sp. AO18b | reverse complement strand
GCACGGAACGCTCCGTGCGGCTTTTTTATTTGATGTTTACTGTGAAGCGCATAGACGCCTTTTTCATTGCGCTCTAAGGTGTCCGTCGGGAACATTCTGAAATATAAGACACATACAGGTGCATTCATGACAATATCTCACTCTTTGGCCACCCGTTTGCGCTCCGGCGAAACGGTTCGTTCCGCGTGGAGTACTATTTCTGATCCGCTTTTGCTGGAGAATATCAGCGCTCTGGGCTTTGATGCGGTGACGATGGATATGCAGCATGGTTCGCATACCGAGGCCAGCATCTGTCAGGGTATCGGCACGATAAAAGCCGCCGGTAAGCCTGCTATTGTGCGTATTCCAGTTGGTCGCTTTGATACAGCCAGCCGCGCTCTGGATTTCGGAGCCAATGCGGTGATTGCCCCGATGATCAATTCCGTTGAAGATGCGCAAGCCTTTGCCGCTGCCATGAAATATCCGCCAGTCGGTGAGCGCTCATGGGGACCGCTGCGCAGTGATATCAGCTACGGGCAGGCCGGTTCCAATGAATATTTGCTCACGGTCAATCAGGAAACATTGAGTTTTGCGATGATTGAGACCCGTGCAGCCTATGACGCGCTGGATGATATTCTGGCCGTGCGCGGAATTGATGGTGTGTTTGTCGGGCCTGCGGATTTCTCAATTGCATGGAGCAATGGTCGTGAAGCTAACCCGCTTTCCGAGGATATTGTTGAGCCGCTGACACGGATTGCGCAAAAAGCAGCCGCAAGCAACAAGCTGGCCGGAATTTATGCTCCCAACAGCGCATTTGCCAAACGGTATAATGCTCTGGGCTTCCGTTTCATAACGCTGGCCTCGGATCGGGGCTATCTGGCCGCCGGTGCATCGGCAATGCTTAAAGCATGGGACGAGTGATGAGATAATAAAAAAGCCGCTTTTAAGCGGCTTTTTCTTTCAGAGCTTGGACAGAAACTGGGTGAAGACCATGGTACCCTCCGGCCATGGGCCATGTCCGGATTCCGCATTAATGTGGCCAGCTTCACCGGCATCAATCAACAGCGAGCCCCATGCATTCGCAATATCTTCAACCGACTCAAATTTTGAGAACGGATCATTGCGGCTGGCAATGGTGATGGCCGGAAATGGCAGACGCTCGCGCGGATAAGGGCCGAAAGTCATCAGATGTTTCGGACGAATCGTTTCATCCAGCACATCCGGCGGCGCGACGAAAAAGCCGCCGGCAACCTTGTCTTTGATATGCGGAATCGCATGAACCGCAGTCGGAACGCCAAGCGAGTGCGCAACCAGCACGACAGGCTTCGTTGCTTCATCAACATGTTTGATGAGCGAGGCAACCCAGTCTTCGCGAACAGGCTTTGACCATTCCGCCTGCTGCACACGGCGGGCGGTGGAGAGTTTATTCTCCCAGCGTGTCTGCCAGTGGTCAGGGCCGGAATTGGTGTAGCCGGGGATGATGAGGATATCTGCGTCTTTAACTTTCATATGCCTGATTTACTCTGCCTGAAGCGTTTATTCAATATTGCTTCTGCGTATCTCTGCTTGGCGAAGAGCGCAGTTTTCACTGCCATTCATATTATTATTCAGAGACATATTTTAAAGATGATGCCGTAAATTGTTTCATCTCAGTGGACAGTTTTGCGAATTTGGTGGTGATTGTATCTTATTTTGTGAACAGCGTGTTTGCCGCTCCGTGTATTGCAACTTGTCCGGCTTAGAGCGATTTATAGGTTATCTGAAAGTAACCGCTAAGCCTGTTATTGCTGTCGGCAGACAATTCCGCGGTGCAGAAACGGGGATGAAATTATGACTAAATTACCATTTGCAGTGACACGTCCGGCTTATGTTGAACGCGTCGGGCTGAAGTCGCGCGATGCTGAAACGCTGGCGCAATATTACGAAAATATTGTCGGTCTGCGTGAAATGGCACGCCGCGGCTCCTCGATTATTCTAGGCGCAGGCGGACGGGAATTGCTGGAAATTGAACAATCTTCTGCTCTGAAGCCGGAAGATCCGCGCAGTGCCGGTCTGTTTCATACCGCTTTTCTGTTGCCTGAACGCGCTGATCTGGCGCGCTGGATCAGACGCGCGATTGATAAGCAGCTGCCGGTTGCCGGTGCATCCGACCATGCGGTGAGTGAAGCTGTGTATCTGACCGACCCTGATGGGAATGGTATTGAGATATATACCGACCGCGAGCCTGATACATGGAAGTGGAACGGCGATCAGGTGCATATGGTAACCGATGCCATGGATGTGAACGGTCTTTTGCAGGAGTTGAACAATGCGCCGTCTGAGTGGACAAAAGCGCCGGAAGGCACTGTTGTCGGCCATGTGCATCTGCGTGTCGGGCAAATTCAGCCTGCGGATGACTGGTGGCATGATGAACTGGCATTCGACACGGTAGCAAAATACGGCTCAAAAGCTGTGTTTCTGTCTTCCGGTGGTTATCACCACCACATTGCCAATAATATCTGGCAGAGTGCTGGCGCCGGTAAACGTGATCTTGACCGCAGCGGTCTGTCTTTTGTGCAGATCAATGATACGCGTGATGTAAAAACGCGCGTGATTGATGATCCGTGGGGGAATGAGATCCGCGTCAACAAAATCTGAATGTCTGATCTAAAAGTTGCCCGACTTGGCTGCAAATGGCAATTTTCTGTGCTCCGGTACTCACGTACACATGGCGCCGCACGTCCGTAGGACGTGCAAAGGACGCCATGAGCTTTAGTTGCTGCATAATCTCATCTTTCATCGAGCGATGAAAGGATTATGCAGAAGTACGCTCCGTTCCGG
>NZ_ANNO01000333.1:0-726 GCF_000409565.1 Pseudochrobactrum sp. AO18b | reverse complement strand
TTGGGCTTCCTATTATTTAAAAACACGTCGTTAAGTTATTGCTTAAACACGTAGTTTATTTTTGCGTGTGAAACACGGTATTATTTTGCTTGCGTGTTAAACACTCGGTTGAAAATCGTATCAACGTGTTTGGTATGATAGCCGAGGTCGAATTTCTCGCGGATCTGCTCTTCGGAGAGTGCTGCACGCACTTCTGCATCAGCCAGCAGTTCTTCGAGGAAGTCTTTGCCCTGTTCCCATACCTTCATCGCATTGCGCTGAACGAGGCGGTAGGAATCTTCACGGGATACGCCAGCCTGAGTGAGAGCCAGTAGCACGCGCTGTGAATGCACCAGACCGCGGAACTTGTTCAGGTTGTTCATCATGTTTTCAGGATAAACAAGCAGCTTCTCGATCACGCCGGTCAGACGGGCGAGGGCGAAGTCGAGTGTGATCGTCGCATCAGGGCCGATCATGCGTTCAACGGAAGAGTGAGAAATATCGCGCTCATGCCACAGAGCTACGTTTTCCATCGCAGGCAGTGCCATGGAACGAACCATGCGGGCCAGACCGGTCAGGTTTTCTGTCAGCACAGGGTTGCGCTTATGCGGCATTGCCGACGAACCCTTCTGACCCGGTGAGAAATATTCTTCCGCTTCCAGCACTTCTGTGCGCTGCAGATGACGGATTTCAACAGCCAGACGCTCAACAGAAGACGCGATAACCGCCAGAACCGAGAAATACATC
>NZ_ANNO01000332.1:0-7244 GCF_000409565.1 Pseudochrobactrum sp. AO18b | reverse complement strand
CCTGTGTGGAAACCGGCTCGGCTTTCATGCCGAGCGACTTGGCAACATGTTCTTCGACGCGCGGGTCGATATTGGCGAATGTGCCAACCGCACCAGAGATGGCGCAGGTCGCGATTTCTTCGCGAGCAGCAACCAGACGGGCGCGGCAGCGTTCAAATTCCGCATAAGCCAGCGCCATTTTAACGCCGAATGTAATTGGTTCAGCATGGATACCATGGCTGCGACCGATGGTGATGGTGTCTTTATGCTCGTAAGCGCGGGTTTTCAGCGCTGCCAGCAGCTTGTCGAGATCAGCGAGCAGCAGATCGCTGGCACGCATCAGCTGTACGTTGAAGCAGGTGTCGAGAACGTCCGACGAGGTCATGCCCTGATGGATGAAGCGGCTGTCAGGACCGACAAATTCAGCCAGATGGGTGAGGAATGCGATCACGTCATGTTTGGTGACAGCTTCGATCTCATCAATACGGGCAACGTCAAATTTCGCCGCGCCACCTTTTTCCCATATGGTTTTCGCGGATTCTTTCGGGATAACGCCGATTTCAGCCAGTGCATCACAGGCGTGAGCTTCAATCTCAAACCAGATGCGGAATTTGGTTTCCGGCGACCAGATGGCAACCATTTCAGGGCGGGAATAGCGCGGGATCATGTGCGTTTCCTAACAGCAAAGATAGAAGTACCGGTTGCCTTTACGGGAGAGATGAACCGGTTGGTTAAAAATGCATCAGGCGGATATTGCTATCCGCCTGATGATCAAAGTTTTAAGCGCGGCCTTGCTCCGCAGCCTTGCGGATTGCCTCGACATTGGCACGGTAACCTTCAAGATTACCGGCCTTATAAATGGAGGAGCCGGCCACCAGAGAATTGGCACCGGCTTTAGCTGCAGCACCGGCATTCTCTGCGGTAACACCACCGTCAATCTGCAAATCAATCGGGCGGTCGCCAATGAGCGCATTGAGCTGTTCGATCTTTGGCAGCATGGAGGTGATGAATTTCTGACCACCAAAGCCCGGATTGACGGTCATCGCCAGAATGAGATCAACATCATCAATCACATTTTCCAGCACCGAGGCAGGGGTGCCCGGATTGATCGCGACACCGGCTTTTTTGCCAAGATTGCGAATGGCCTGCAGCGAGCGGTGCAGGTGAGGGCCTGCCTCTGCGTGAATGGTGATGATGTCCGAACCGGCCTTGGCAAATGCTTCCAGATAAGGATCACAAGGTGCAATCATCAGATGGGTGTCAAACACTGCGTCTGTATGCGGGCGGATTGCCTTTACCACATCCGGACCAAAAGTGATGTTCGGTACGAAATGGCCGTCCATCACGTCGATATGAATCCAGTCTGCACCGGCAGTCACAACATCTTTGATTTCCTGACCAAGCTTGGAAAAGTCAGAAGCGAGAATGGAAGGTGCAATGATAATCGGGCGGGACATGAGGAGATCCTTGTTTCTAAGCCTTGAGCGAGGCTCTGTTCCGTTTGCAGGCGGTTAGCACGCTATGCGCATCCATACAAGTTTATGTGAAGTCGCATGTGCCTAAAGTCATGGATTAGCCCCAACGTTTGTGGAACCACATCCATTGTCCCGGATATTCACGCACCCATCCTTCAACCGTGTCGTTGAGCAATTGGGCAGTGGCAGCAATATCAACCTGACCATTTGCATCACGCGGCAACTCCATCGCCTCCGACAATTCCAGACGGTAGCGACCACCGGGAAGGCGGATGCAGCGTGCCGGATAAACATCGCAATCATATTGACGCGCAAGTTTGGCCAAAAGCGGATTGGTCTTCACCGGCAGGTTGAAGAATGTGCTCGGCACGCCGCGGGCGAACTTCTGGTCAACCAGCATGCCCACATTGTCATCTTGTCCCAGCACCGCAGCGAGCGACCATGCAGCACCAGCCTTGGACGGCACCAGATGCCCCATATTGGTGCGGCGGGCTTTCAGCACTTTGCGCGCGATAAACGGATTATTCGGCGGACGGAAAAGCGCGGTAACATTGAGGCCGAAAGTTGCGGCGCAAATCGGCAGTAGCTCAAAATTACCGGTATGTGCGGTGAAGAAAATATGCGGCTTTTTCTCATCGAGCAGACGACGGAAAATCTCTTCGCCCTCTACTTCGATCAGACCTTTTTCTTTCGCATCCGGATCAAAATCGAAGATCGCATCGAGAAATACATATTCAGCCAGCAGACGCGCCATGCTGTCCCACATTTCCAGTGCGATTTCTTCAATCTCCTGAGGCGATTTTTCAGGATAGGCATTGGCGAGATTGCGTGTTGCCACTTTATGACGTGACGACAACGGGCCGATTTTGCGGGCAACCCAAGCGGAAAACCGGACGGCGGCTTTGGCAGGCAGCAAACGAAGCAGCGCCAGCAAAATGAAGACTGCCTGCGCCCACAGCCAGTAATTGGCAACTTTCAGCTTTTGCCAATATTTGAACGCAAGGAGTTTCAGCTTGAACATGTGGTGCCTTAAGTCTTGATAAATTTACAGCGACCTGTGCGTTAAAACACAGGGCGCTGCAAGATAATCCGCATTGATAAATTGAGGATCAGTCAATTTTCAGAATGATTTTGCCGAAGACGTCACGGGTTTCCATGCGCTTCAGGGCTGTGTCGATATCTTCAAAGCCGACCACAGTATCAATCACCGGAGAGACAATGCCCTGAGCCATCTTCTGCATGGCATCGGCCATGTTTTCCATACGGCAACCGAAGGAGCCGAGCAGTTTGAGCTGCTGCTGGAACAGCATCATCAGGTTCATATTTGTCGAAACACCGGAGGTGGAGCCGCAAGTGACCAGACGGCCGCCGCGCTTCAGCGACAGCATGGAGCCAGCCCATGTATCGGCACCAACATGCTCGAATACCACGTCGACGCCTTTTTTCTTGGTGAGCTTGCGCATAACACCTTCAAAACGGTCTTCACGGTAGTTGATAACGTGATCGGCACCGAGCGCCTTGGCTTTTTCGATTTTGTCGTTTGAACCAACTGTGGTGTAGACGGTGCAACCCATTTTCTTGGCCAGCTGAATAGCAGCGGTACCAATACCGGAACCACCGGCCTGAATAAGAATGCTTTCACCCGGCTGTAGCTTGGCATTGTCGAACAGCATATGTTCAACGGTACCGAAAGTGACAGGGGCAACAGCCGCGCCGATTGCATCAACACCCGGAGGTGCAGGGATCAGCAGGCGTGCTGGCAGATTAACAGCCTCACAGGCAAAACCGTCAAGGTGGAAGCCATGAACGCCGGAAACATGTTCGCAAAGATTGTCGCGGCCTTCGCGACAGGCTTTACACAGACCACAGGTGCGTGCGCCGTAGATCGACACCAGCTGACCCGGCAGAACATTGGATACGCCTTCGCCGATTGCGGTGACAACGCCCGATGCTTCCGCGCCGATGACCAGCGGCATTTTGCGTTTGGCAAAAGCCATGCCGCGCCAGCCCCATACATCGATATGGTTGAGGGCAACCGCTTTGATATTGACGGTAACTTCACCAAAGCCCGGCTTTTCAGGAGCCGGAATGTCGGTGCTTTCCAAGCGGCGGTCATCGAGGAGCTGTAATGCGCGCATGTTTGAGTTCTATCCTTATTAAATTTGAGTGCCTGATCGGGGAGCGCAAAGCCGCTTAAAGCGGCGCTGCAACCACGAGGCTGGCATTCTGACCGCCAAAGCCGAAAGAATTCGACAGAATGGCAGTGACATTGGCATCCCGTTTTACATTCGGCACCACGTCAAGCGCGATAGCCGGATCAGGATTGTCGTAATTGATGGTCGGCGGCAGTGTGCCTGTCTGAATGGTCAGCAGCGAGAACACGGCTTCAATCGCACCGGCAGCCGTCAGTGTATGACCGATCATCGACTTGTTGGACGAAACCGGAATTGAGCTGATGCGTTCACCGAAGACGGAGGACAGAGTGTGATACTCCATCTTGTCATTTTCCGGTGTCGAGGTGCCGTGGGCGTTGACATAGCTGATATCGTCAATGGTCAGACCTGCATCATCCAAGGCTGCACGCACAGTAGCGATAGCCGGTGAAGCATCTGGGCTGGAACGGGTGCGGTGGAAATCATCCGCCTTTTCGCCGCAGCCTTTGAGAATGCCGAGAATTTTTGCACCACGGGCAATAGCGCTTTCCAGCGATTCCATCACCAGAGCGCCGGAGCCTTCAGCCATCGCAAAACCGTCACGGTCTTTACTGAATGGCTTGGAAGCCTTGTGCGGCTGGTCATTCTGCGTGGACAGAGCGGAGAGCAGCGAGAAGCGGATGAGTGCTTCAGCGGAAACGGAACCGTCTGTACCAATGGCCAGAACGCGGTCGCTCTCGCCTCGGCGAATGGCTTCAACGCCGGACTGAATAGCGGTCGCACCCGATGCGCAAGCGGTGGACATAGTAACGGGCAGCCCGCGCGTGCCGAAAATATCTGCCAGACGCTCGGCAATATAGCCGAACTGCGTGGTGTTGAATTCGTCCATACGCGGATTATTGCGGCAGGCTTCCAGCAGCAGCTGATAGCTTGGCTCACCCTGATTTTTCACCAGTGCGTCCAATGCAAAACGGCTTTTCCAGTCGAGCTCAACCGGTGGCGCTGCCAGAAACAGCGGGCCGCCGAAATCAGTGACCGACAGGCCGGACTGGGCAATGGCTTCTTCACCGGCGAGACGTGCCAGTTTTTCAGACAGAGCAGATGCGCCGATTGTGCTTTCAGGCAGGAAATCTACTGTACCGGCGATGCGGGTCTTGAGATTTTCGGTCGGGAAGCGGTTGATTTCGTGAATACCGGACTGACCGCCGGTCAGGGCGTTCCAGTTATCTTCCTTGCCGGTTCCCAGCGGGGAAACAACACCGGCACCGGTAATGGCTACGAGAGGGCGGCCGAGATGATCGGTAAATTTTGACATGGTGACCTCCGATCAGGCTTTTACTATAATGGCTGCACCTTCGGAGCGGGTGGCTCCGACGGTCAGTGCTGTGGCGCGGTCAAGCACACCGCTGCGAGCTGTTTCATCACCGGAAAGCGGAGCAAAAGCTTCGCCTTTCCAGACGCTGAGTGCGGCAAGCGCAAGTGCCAGCGGGAACTGCGCTTCACGCATATGACCGAACAGGCCGGATACACCGCGATAGCTGGCAGATTTAGCGCTCAAAGCTGCTTTTTCTGCAGCTGTCGGCTGGTGGGCGCCGGATGCGCCGGTCACAACAAAGCTGTTGTCTTCAATCAGCGCGGAAACAGCTGCGGTCAGGTTTTCCTTGCCGCGACGGATCTGACCGCTGGAAATGGATGCAATCTCACCATAGGCGCGTGCGCCACGGGCTTTGGCATGTTCGGCTTCTTCGAGAACGAGGAAGATGCCGCCGGAACCGGTGATCATACCGCCGCCCTGTGAGCCTTCACGTGCCCAGAAAGGAGCCCAGCCGTCAGACTTCAGAAAACCGCCGAGTTCGTGGCCGAGCAGCATGTCGAAATGTTCCGCGTTGTAAGAACCGCCAACGAGAGCATGGGTGCTCTGGCCGGTGCGGATGCGGGCTGCTGCGGTTTCCACTGCGGAAATGCCGGAACCTTCTTCACCCATGAAAGTGCGCGAAGAGCCGGTAACTTTATGAACAATTGAAATATTGCCGGCAAGCAGGTTGGAAAGCTGAGCCAGAAACAGCGTCGGGCGCAGTTCTGTGGAGAGCTTTTCGTTGAGCATCAGACCCGGTTGGTTATTGCCGCGGCCTGCATCGAGAATTTGTGTGTCCACGCTGATATCGCGTTCGCCGCCACCGGCGCTCACAATCATATCCATCGTCGAGCAAAGCGCTTCATTTTCTTTGATACCGGCATCCTGCAAGGCAAGACCTGCTGCATAGGTACCGAGACGCTGCCATGTTTCCATCTGGCGCTGGTCGGAGCGCTTCGGAATTTGCTGAGACCAGTCAACTTCGCCCAACGGGTGAACTGTGTAAGGAGCGAAATTCTCTGTATCGAGCTTCGGCTGCGTCCCTGCTGATGTGAGGGCAGACCAATGGGCTTCCACGCCTTCACCCAGAGAGGTGATGAGGCCGATGCCGGTGATGAGAACTTTTTTGCTGTGCATGAGCTGCTCGCTTGATTTCCGGTCGTAACTTACCCGAAGGCAGGATCTTACAGTGGTATAATTATGACAGGGACAGATTTATCCCTGAAACATACTTATCAATGACAAAAGCCGCATCAAGCGGCGATCAATGTTTTGTGATTGTAATCACAATTATATAAACCACTGCCTGTAAAAAGACGCGCGGTATGGTTTGTTTTCCACACTGCGCGTCAATTTAACTTAAATTAGGCCTGTTTGGCAGCGACGAGTTCGTCGATTTTTGCGCAGAGATTCTTCAGAACGAAATATTCTTCAGTATCTGCTTTGCCTTCGTTCACTTCCTGAGTCCACTGTTCCAGAGGAATCTTGATACCGAAAGCTTTATCAATTGCGAAAACGATGTCGAGGAAATCGAGGCTGTCGATGCCCAGATCGTCGATTGTATGGCTTTCAGGCGTAATGGAAGCGCGGTCAATTTCGCTGGTTTCAGCAATAATATCAGCTACTTTGTCAAATGTTGAGGACAATTTGAAAATCCTTGTATCAGGCCCGAACCAGCAGGCATCGTTGTTTAATCAGGGCGTGTCTAGCGTTTTTCGCTCAAAAGGGAAAGATATATTCCCCCTCTGAGTAAGACCCTGAGAATATGAAGATCTTCCGCTTGTGCCATTTTGCAACAGCTTGTCTGATAAGCGGGGATCAATTTACACATATTATATTCTGAAAACCGTTATGCAATTTTCAGAATATGCCCTGACTGATCTTTCATATTGCGCAAATTTATGAAGAAATCAGCAAGAGTTTGGCGATTTACAAGAAATTTGTAAATCTGCGCAGGAATCAAGAATGCTTTAAAGCATAATTTCTTCGCGGCATTGCAGATAAGTATGGTGAAATATGGGTCTCGCGGCCACAATTACAATTATCTTCAGCATTATTATGCTTGGCTACCTATTTGCGAGGCTGAAGATATTGAGCGATACGACCGGAGACGGTCTTGCTGATTTCGTATTTGTCGTCTCTACGCCGCTGTTGCTTTTCCGTACAATGATGACCGCCGATTTTCAGTCGAGTAATCCTTGGGAATTGTGGCTGGTCTATTTTACCGGTGTCGTTATTGCATGGACTGCCGCGCATTGCGGAATCCGTTTCATGTTCGGCCGT
>NZ_ANNO01000331.1:0-7965 GCF_000409565.1 Pseudochrobactrum sp. AO18b | reverse complement strand
GGGCGGGTGTGGTCGCCGGTGTGACCGGCGCTTTTTCCAATCTGGTTTTTCTCGGTATGCCGCTGATGCTCGGCGTTTACGGCGAGGCGGGGCTGGTGATTATTTCGCTGATTATCAGCATTCATATGCCGCTGATGATGGCCGCATCGCTGATGCTGAATGAATGGGCTTTGCGCAAGGACGGCATCATCAACGGTGAAACCAGCCGTTATGACACGGCGGTTAAGTTTATCACGTCTCTGCTGCGCAATCCGCTGGTTATCGGCATTCTTGCGGGCTGGCTGGTACGCCTTTCGGGCTTTTCCATTCCGCAATTGCCGATGCAGCTGATTTCGATGCTGGCTGATGTATCGGGACCTTTGGCGCTGTTTGCGATGGGGATGGGGCTGAAGAAATTCGGCATTTCCGGCAATGTGATTGCCGCCGGTGTGAATGCTTCTTTCAAACTGATGCTGATGCCTGCTGTGGTTTTCGCTATGGCATGGCTGGTCGGGCTGCCGCCTTTGACGGCCAAGGTGGCAATTACCGCTGCGGCGCTGCCATCGGGCGTTAACTCCTATTTGATTGCCACGCGATTCGGCGTGGGGCAGGGACTGTCTTCAACCTCGATGGTGCTGGCGACGGCCGCATCTGCCGTTACGCTGGCAATGTGGATCGGTCTGGCGCAGGCGGTTTGGGGGTGAGGCGGTTTTTCGCGCTGATCCCTTGACATTATCCGCGCCAAAGCCCTTGATCTGAGCGGGAAGCAAGCATGCGATTTTGAGGGTAATTGCATGTATTGTCGTGAGGAGAGAAGTTATGAATGCGAATACCAGCCGGTTTATCAAACAGGCTAATCTGATCGGCGGCCAGTGGGTGGCTGCAGATAGCGGTGCAACGATCGATGTTATGAATCCGGCGACCGGCAAGGCGATCGGCACAATCCCGAAATCCGGTAAGGCAGAGACTGCGCGTGCGATTGAAGCCGCTGCACAAGCCTTTAAAACCTGGCGCAAAACCACAGCCAATGAGCGCTCGCAGAAAATGCGTAAATTGCATGATCTGATTTTGGCCAATCAGGATGCACTGGCTGAAATTCTGACCATGGAGCAGGGCAAGTCGTTCACGGAAGCCAAAGGTGAGGTAGCAAGCTCTGCCGCCTATATTCTGTGGTATGCGGAAGAAGCGCGGCGCGTTTATGGCGATGTGGTGCCGTCCCCTTGGGCAGACCGCCGTATTATGGTGACCAAAGAGCCGGTGGGCGTCGTCGCGGCGATTACACCGTGGAATTTCCCGTCTTCTATGCTGGCACGCAAGATCGGCCCTGCTTTGGCAACGGGCTGTACAGTCGTGGTGAAACCGGCAACGCAGACACCTTATTCCGGTTTGGCATGGGGCGTGCTGTGTGAAGAAGCAGGTATTCCGGCGGGGGTAGTCAATATTCTCACTGGTTCTGCCAGCGAAATCGGCGGCGAACTGACCCGTAATCCGCAGGTTGCCAAACTGACCTTTACCGGCTCGACCGAAATCGGCAAACTGCTGATGAAGCAGACAGCAGGCACTGTCAAAAAAGTCTCGATGGAACTGGGTGGCAATGCGCCGTTTATCGTTTTTGATGATGCTGATCTGGATCGCGCGGTTGCCGGTGCGATTGCGGCCAAGTTCCGCAATTCCGGCCAGACCTGTGTTTGCACCAACCGGTTCTTCGTCCAGTCCAAAATCTACAGCCGCTTTGTTGAGAAATTCACAGAAGCTGTGGAACAGCTTAAAGTCGGCAATGGTATGGATTCCGGTACCCAGCAGGGGCCGTTGATTGATATGAATGCAGTCGAAAAAGTTGAAGAATTTATTGCTGATGCGACCAAAAAAGGCGGCCGCATTGTTACCGGCGGCAAGCGCCACGCATTGGGCGGCAGCTATTTCGAGCCGACCGTGATTGCCGATGCCAAACCGCGTATGCGTTTCACTAAAGAAGAAATTTTCGGCCCTGTTGCTCCGGTTTATAAATTCAAATCCGAAGAAGATGTAATCGAACAGGCCAATAATACCGAATACGGCCTTGCCTGCTATTTCTATACGCAGGATCTTGGCCGCGCCTTCCGTGTGATGGAAGGGCTGAAATATGGTCTCGTCGGCGTCAATGAAGGACTGATCTCAACCGTTGAGGCACCGTTTGGTGGTCTGAAAGAGTCCGGTCTTGGCAAAGAAGGCGGACATCAGGGAATCGAAGACTATCTCGACACCAAATATGTCTGTATCGGCGGATTAGGTCTGTAAGCCTGAGTATATTTAAAATCGTCGGATGGCATATGGATATCAATACCATCCGTTTCAGGCTGAGATTTTTGGCAGTTATCGGAAATCTTTTCTGACCTATTTTACCAATGTGATTGCCGGATTGACCAAAAGACGCTTAACTCTGTTGATTCAAAACGTCTTTTTGTAAAAACCTGTCCGGTGTTTTTCAGTTTTTTAGGTATTGAGGCGTTTTTTCAGCATCTTGTCATAATAGGTGCGGACTGTGATTGTATAGAGCCCGCATCATCAGGCCACTTATGGCAAAGCATGGTATGACATCGTCTGACATGCCGGTTCGTAAACCTGTGAAAAAGGGATTTTTATGCGATACGGAATATATTTCACACCCTCTGCTCATGATCCGTTGCTGCGGGTGGCTGCAAACTGGCTTGGCCGCAATGCCTTTAACGGTATGGTTGTGCGCACGCCGGTGATTGGTTCCGTCAGCCCTGATGAGGTCAGTGCTCTGACTGAAGAGCCGCGCCGCTACGGTTTTCATGCGACGCTGAAAGCACCGTTTCGCCTGCATGATGATTATGAAGAACATCAGCTTCTCTCTGCGATGATGCATTTTGCCTCCAGCTATCAGGCTGTGCAGTTGCCTAAGCTCAAAGTTTCGCAGATCGGACCTTTCTTTGCGCTGGTCGTGTCCGAGCCTTGTGCGGAACTTCAGCAGCTGGCCAATGATGTGGTGGTGCATTTTGAGCGCTTTCGTGCGCCGTTGAATGCGCAGGAACTGGCCAAGCGCAAGCCCGAGAAAATGGATGCGATCCACCGTGCCAATCTCGACCAGTGGGGCTATCCTTATGTGTTCGAGCAATTCCGCTTTCATATGACCCTGACCGGCGCAGTGCCGGAGGAAAAACAGGCGCATGTGCGTAATGTGCTGGAAGAGTTTTTCGCGCCCGTGCTGAATGAACCGGTCAAGATCACCAATCTGGCTCTGTTTACCGAGGCAGAATCAGGTGTACCATTCGAAGTGCACTCGCTTCACCCGCTGACGGGTAAGCCGGTTGCTGCGCAGAATACGGTTTCAGCGGAATTGCAGCTGGAAAAAGCTGCGGCTGAATAGTCCTATAAAACTTTAAGAGAAGATATGTCCGCTCCAAACCAAAGTAAATCTGCCGAAACAATCCTGACCAATGCACGGATCGTGCTGCCTGATGAAATTATCAGGGGCACGGTTGTCATGCGCGACGGAAAGATTGCTGCGATTGATAATACAATCTCGGCATCGGGTAAGGATATGCACGGGGATTATCTGATCCCCGGTCTGGTGGAGCTGCATACGGATCATCTTGAAGGTCATTATGCACCACGACCGAAAGTGCGCTGGAACCCGCTGGCCGCTATTCAGGCGCATGATGCGCAGATCGCCGCCTCGGGAATTACCACGGTTTTTGATGCGCTGCGTGTTGGCCATGACGGCGAATGCGAAGTCGTGATTGATGACATGCTATTGCTGGCAGATGCCTTGCAGGCGGCGCAAAGCAAAGGCCGTTTGCGCGCAGAACATTATCTGCATCTGCGCTGCGAAGTTTCTTCCAATGATTGTATCAGTGCGTTTGAGCAGCTGCGCGGCGCATCGGGAGTGCGCCTTGCTTCCCTGATGGATCACGCACCGGGGCAGCGGCAGTTTCCGGATATGGAATCTTACCGCATCTATTTCATGCGCAAGAACAAAGTCAGCGAAGACGATTATCAGGTCTATTGTGACCGCCGTGTCGGTGAATCACAGCGCAACTCCGCGAAAAACCGTGCGCTGATTGCTGATTATTGCCATGCCAACGGCATTATGCTGGCAAGCCATGATGATGCGACGCAAGCCCATGTCGATGAGTCCGTGGCTCATGGTGTGGCGGTTGCCGAGTTCCCGACAACGGTTGAAGCCGCTGCAGCATCGCACTCCAACGGCATCGGCGTGATGATGGGCGGGCCGAATGTCGTGCGCGGCGGCTCCCATTCCGGCAATGTCTCTGCTCTGGAACTGGCCGAAAAAGGCTATCTGGATATTGTCTCGTCGGATTACATCCCTTTCAGCATGTTGCAGGGCGCTTTCAACCTTGCTCATGTGGTGGAGCATATTGATCTGCCGCAGGCTATCCGCATGGTCAGCACCAATCCGGCAAAAGCTGTCGGTATGACAGATCGCGGTTCAATCGCAGAAGGCCTGCGTGCTGATCTCGTGCGCGTTCACGCCATTGACGATGTGCCGGTGGTGCGCTCAGTCTGGCGAGAATCTAAAAGAGTGAGTTGATCTGCCCTCTGATGGCCTGCAAATTGCACCTTTTTCCGCTTCCGGTGCTCACGTACTATAAGTACGCTGCGCTCCGGTTCTCAAAAGGCACAATTTTCGTCTCACCATAAGGCAGATTAGGTCTGCGCTTTATATTTGCAGAATAGTTGCAATTATTCCGCTGCCTGTCCCGCACGGGCGGCGTTATTTTCTTCCACCTCGGCAGCGGTTTCGCACATCACCTGATAGGCTTTGCGGATGATCTTGCTGTCCGCATCATTGCGTGTGGCATCTGTCGAGAGAATTTGCCGCCAGCGGCGCGAACCCGCCTGACCTTGAAACAGCCCGACCATGTGGCGGCTGATATGCGCAAGGCGGCCGCCATCCGCAATATGCCGGTCAGCATAATCACACATCACGTCCAGCACTTCTTCCATCGACATCGGTGCGGTTTCATCACCATAAACAAGGCGATCCACATCACGCAGCACCATCGGTGTGTGATAAGCCGTTCGACCCATCATCACACCGTCTGTATGCTGCAAATGGGTTGTGGTGTCATCAAGGCTGGTAATTCCGCCGTTAATGCCGACAAAATGCTGCGGATAATCCTGTTTCAGCCGGTAGACGCGGTCATAATCCAGCGGCGGGATATCGCGGTTTTCTTTCGGCGATAGTCCCTGCAGCCATGCTTTACGCGCATGTACCCATAACGCATCTGCGCCTTCCGCAATCACCATGCGGCTGAGGTCTGAGAGTGCGGCTTCCTGATCCTGATCATCCACGCCGATACGGCATTTCACCGTTACCGGAATTTTCACTGCCTGTTTCATGGCGGCAACGCAGTCTGCCACCAGTTGCGGTGTCAGCATCAGGCAGGCACCGAAAGCGCCCGATTGCACACGGTCTGACGGACAGCCGACATTGAGATTGATCTCGTCATAGCCGAAGGATTCGCCGATTTTAGCGGCCTCGGCAAGTTTCAGCGGATCAGAGCCGCCAAGTTGCAGAGCGACAGGATGTTCCTGTTCCGAGAAGCCGAGCAGACGGTCACGCTTGCCATGGATGGCAGCATCGGCGACCACCATTTCCGTATAGAGTAAAGTATGGCGCGTGAGCAGACGATGCATAAAACGGCAATGCCTGTCCGTCCAGTCGAGCATAGGCGCGATGGAAAAGGTTTTGGCGGCATAGAGTTTTTCTGGTCTGGTCACAATGATCTTCTTTACGGCGTCTTCTCTGCGGATGTTTCTGCGCGGACATAATGGTTAAAGACCGGCCTGTCCAGCTTGACGGTTTTTCAGTCGGTCAGGATCAACTGATCGCGCTGCACAGTATAGGCACTCAGGCTGTTCATGAAATTCATACCCAGCAGGCTGCCGCTGAGCTGGCCTTCCTGTGAAACCAGTGCGCGCAGGTTCTGACGGGTAATATTGCCGATGCGGATTTCCTGCAACCGTACCGATGCAGCCATAGTGCGGCCATTGGCTGTGCTGACAGGATTTGTATAGCTGAGACTGCTGACATCAATACCGACTTTTTCAGCATCAGCCTGTGTCAGCACAATTGTGGAGGCACCGGTATCGACCATGAAGCGCACGCGCTGGTCGTTCACCAGTGCATTGACTTCAAAATGACCGTTGGACGACTGACCGATACTGACAGTTTCAGCACCATCAACACTATTTCCGCTGATTGCATTACCCGGTATCAGCCCTGCGGTGACGCGATTGGCAATATTGGTCAGTTCATACTGATATTGATAGCCGGTGACGAGGCCGAGAATAATCACCGCCCAGATCGCAATATTGCGCATCATATGATTGAGCGGAATACCGGAACCCAGCAAACCGGCAGCCACGACAATGCCGAAAATGCTCATATAGGCCGCATCGGCAAAATCATCATTGGCAAGGCCGAGTGTTGTACCGCTCTCGTCATTGACGATCAGAACGAGCAGGAGAATGGCAATTGCTGCGATAACCAGCCAGAATAAACGGTTCATGAAGTCATTGTTCCTGAGACTGTCGGATGATCCTGCCGAAGCAGGGTATGTCTTTATATGGAGGCTTTGGCCTGCGGGCACAATAATTTCATTTTTCTGCACTTTGAAAAACTGTGAGCAGGGCGTATAGCAGGCGCAGATGAATTTCCCCCTCTGCGGCTAAAAGACGGATTTGATAACGTGAGTACCAGCGGACTGCCATTTGATGATTTTCGTGAACTTATCAGCCAGCTTCCGGAAGCGAGCGAATTCGCTGGCGAAGCGGTGCGTGAACGTGAAGCGCGTTTGAGCAAACCTGTCGGCTCACTCGGGCGTCTGGAAGAGATCGCGGAATGGCTGGCTGCATGGAGCGGTAAAGCCAAGCCGCAGATCATGCGTCCTCTGGTGGCAATTTTTGCCGGTAATCATGGTGTGCTGGCGCAGGGTGTAAGCTCGCAGCCGCAATCGCTAACTATGGATATGGTCAATAATTTTGCTGCCGGCGGCGCTGCCATCAACCAGATTTGCATTGCCAATGATCTTGGACTGAAGGTTTTTGATCTGGCGCTGGAGCATCCGACTGAGGATATTACCGTGACAGCGGCGATGGATGAGCGCACCTGTGCGGCAACCATGGCTTTTGGCATGGAAGCAATTGCCGGTGGTACTGATCTTTTGTGCATCGGTGAAATGGGCGTTGGCAATACAACCATTGCGGCTGCGATTTCTCTGGCGCTGTTTGGCGGTCAGGCTGAGGACTGGGTGTCACTGGCAGCCGGTGAAGATGCAAGTGTGTTGCCTGCAAAAATCGCTGCGGTGAAAAAAGCCGTTGCTCTCAATGAAGGTAATCTGCGTGATCCGCTGGAAGTGCTGCGTCGTCTGGGTGGCCGTGAACTGGCTGCGATCACCGGTGCAATTCTCGCCGCGCGTGCCGAGAAAATTCCGGTGCTGATTGACGGTTATGTCGCCAGTGCCGCCGCAGCCATTCTGCTGGCGATGAATGGTGATGCGCTGGATCATTGCCTGTTCTCCCACGTGTCTTCCGAGCAGGGGCATCGCTTGTTGCTGGAGAAAATGGGTAAGGCACCATTGCTTGATCTGAATATCAGCCTTGGTTCCGGTACAGGTGCTGCACTGGCAGCCGGTCTGGTGAAAACCGCTGCTCAATGTCATGTCTCTATGGCAACTGCTGAAGATGCCGGTATGAACGGCCGCAGCGTTTCGTAATTCGAAACACAGTCTCAGAAATAAAAAAATCCGGCCGTGTGAGCGCGCCGGATTTTTTGCAACTTTGAGGTGGTGCTTTTTCGGTAATTTTTTATTGGGATTCAAAAATAATTTGCCAAAACTGCAATTAATTGCGGTTGTGCGCAGCCTGTCAGTTTTTAAGATAGATGCGTATTGGAGTATGAGGGTTTTAAGAGCAGGCGACAATTTTACTCAAAGTAATATTTGCTGAGAAGTCAGC
>NZ_ANNO01000330.1:0-8188 GCF_000409565.1 Pseudochrobactrum sp. AO18b | reverse complement strand
GGCCATTTTTTGTGGAGCCAGGCATTTCCTTTTGGAGTTGTAATACGGGAAATGCTCTGTCTGTTTCTATGTTGCTTCATCGTTTGGGGATGGGTTTAGTTGCCGTCTTTATCCAGCACCATATAATCCAGCGGCAGTTCTGTCGTATATTTGATCTGCTCCATCGCAAAAGATGAAGAAACATTGCGGATCTCGATTTTGCTGATCAGGCGCTTGTAGAAAGCGTCATAGGCGGCAATGTCCGGCACGACAACGCGCAGCAGATAATCGATATCGCCGCTCATACGGTAGAATTCCACCACTTCCGGAAATTCCTGCACGACTTCAGCAAAACGCTTCAGCCATTCATGGCTGTGAGAGCTGGTGCGCACCGAAACAAAGACTGTGACGCGGGCATTGATCTTAACCGGATCAAGCACAGCGACGCGGCGTTTGATAATGCCGTCTTCTTCCAGTTTCTGAATACGGCGCCAGCACGGAGTGGTGGACAGGCCAACTTTTTTGGCAATATCTGCTACTGCCAGCGTTGCATCTTCCTGCAACAGACGGAGAATTTTTCTGTCAAGTCTGTCCATTTTGCCTCACATTAAGCGCCGAATTGTATAATTTTGAAACTATATACCTTATGGATGAGCGCGCGATTAAACGCGAAGAATATAATACTATCAAATTGCATTAAGTTAGAAATTATTTTTATCTCGACAATAAAGGCCGGATTTTTTGACGAAGCACCGGCAAAAGCTCGTTTTCAAACCACGGATTACGTTTCAGCCAGCCGCTGTTTCGCCATGACGGATGCGGCAGCGGCAGCACGGCAGAGCCGTCATTCTGATTGCTCTCGATAAAGCGCCGCCAGTTTTTCACAGTCTCGGTCATATTGAGCGGTTTTTGCTGTGCCTGTAAATATTCGCGATAACTCGGATTGCGGGTGAGATGATATGCCTGCGCATGGCTGCCAATGGCAATAATCAGCTCGATTTGCGGCATGAGATCAAACAGCCGGTCATGCCATGTCAGGCGACATTCACGGCGCGGGGGCAGGTCGCCGCCATGCTTGTCATAGCCCGGAAAGCAGAAACCCATGGGAATGATCGCAAAGCGCTCTGCGTCATAAAACTCTTCCGGCGTCACATCGAGCCATTGGCGCAACCGCACACCGGAGGGGTCGTTAAACGGAATGCCGGTATTATGCACACGGATACCCGGTGCCTGACCGCATATGGCAATTCTGGCTGTCGGGGAGGAGATGCATACCGGCCTTGGCTCATGATCCAGCGGGCGTGGACCAAGCGGTTGATCGCGGCAAATTCTGCAGTCATTGATCTGATTTTGCAGCGTCTGCAATGCCGTTGCCATATTACTGATTGCTCCGGTTGCGCTCATTCTAGAGCGTGTCGCACTTAAGTGTATTCATGTCACTCGCTCTAGAGTCTTTGTTGGTCGCATTATCACGGCCGTCAAGTTGGTCCAACTTGACTGTGAAATGCTCTAGCGTGACTGATTTTCCCGCCGCCATTTGCCGGGGCGTTCAAATTCCCCCGCCCATAATCCGCGTTTATTCTTGCGTGCCTGTGCTTCCTCACGCTGATAAAGGCCATAGGAAACTGCCCAGCCTTGCTCGACCATGGTGCGATTGAGATCAGTCTCTCCGGCCTTGCAGAAGGCAAGGATGCGGTCATACTGATCTCGTCCGTCCGCTGTGCAGGTAACAGTCTGATTGCCGATCAGGCGGCGTAATTCCGCAGTCGCATTGCGCCCGCAGCTATAATCTTTATCGTCTATACTGCAATTCTGTTGGGTTTCCGGCGTATCCATGCCTTTCAGCCTTATGCGCTGCCCCTGTATGGCAATTGTATCACCATCGTAAATATGCAGGCTGCCGCCGCGACCGCTCAGTTGCGCAGGCAAGGTTTTATTCTTGTCTGCACGAACAGGCTGACGCGGCTGATTGTTGCCGGAAACAGTTTCTGCCCATTGCGGCATAAAGGTCTGCATCAAAGCATATATACCCAGTAACAGCAGTGCAGTCACAATCCCTGACCGGCGAAGGAAGGAATAGGGTTTGCGATAGTGCCTGCGATTGCTGCGGCGCTGCGGCTGTCGTCTGTAAGGTTGAGGTCTGCGCCCCGAAGCAGATGGTTTCATAAGGCGGACTATAAGGTGCTGTTGCCTGAAGAAAAGAGGATTATCGCAAGCACGGCTGAAATCGTATCTGCATCTCTGCTGACACACAGAGAATCGATTCTGGATAGCGATTCTTCAGAAAATCCTGCTTCTCTATAAAACCAAGATTTATAACCACTTGCTTAACTATATTTCGCAACGGGATGACAACTATGACGCTCTGAAACCGGATTGTTTCGTGGTTTTGAGGGGGCAATTTTATATATCAGCGTAAATTTGTGTTGTTTTGGTAACAGTATTTACCTTTCAGCCGCGCTAAGGTTCACGGAGACGAACTTGGCCTATTTCCCGCCATAAATGCGGAGCACCGATAGGAGGCAGGCAAAGTTTAGTCCTGACAAAATGTGAAACAATCTTTGCCCTTCATTGAGGTCGGTAATTGCAGAATTATAGTTTTTCTCAAAAAAATCCGCAGGTTAGCGTGCAGTTTTGCATTATGACTTCAGGTGCGGGCTCTGCTGAAGGAAATCTGTTTAGCCGACTTTATTCACAGGTCGCAATCTTGCCTGAAAAAATGGCTAGTTTTTCTCATCTTGTTAACTTGTCCTTTACCAAAGTTATTTTGGCAAACGATAATGAAAGAATGCTGTCGTGATCGGGTCGTTTAAGAAAATCGCGTATTCTGTGTGTGGAGCCGGTGTTGCACTCTATCTGGTGTGCAGCAGCGCGTTTGCTTTTGATATTCCGGACAATGCGGAAAAGAAGAGCAATCCGTTTGAGGTTTTCAAATTCGGGGTATCCGCCTTTAAGAACGGCCATAAGGATGAAGCGCTGAAAGCTCTGCGCTATGCGGCAGATCAGGGACATCCGGGCGCGAACTGGAAACTGGCGAGCATGTATGCTCAGGGCGACGGTGTTCCGGAAAATGATTACGAAGCCTATAAAATTTTTGAAAAAATCGTCCATGAAGGCGCAGAGCCGGGTTCGCAGAACGAATCTTATGTGGCCGGTGCACTGGTGCAGATGGCGCGCTATCTCAAGCGCGGTATTCCCGGCACTCCTGTAAATTCCAATCCCGATATGGCCCGTGATCTCTATGTGCAGGCCGCATCCAATTTTGGCGACTCGACAGCACAATATGAGCTTGGCGCTATGCTGCTCAAAGGTGACGGGGTAGAGAAGAACAAAACGCAGGCTGCACGATGGTTTCAGCTGGCTGCCAGAAAAGGCAACGCCAATGCGCAGGCTATGCTTGGTAATATGCTATTTCAGGCCGGTAAGACTGTTCGCGGCCTTGCGATGCTGACGGCAGCTTTTGAGCGTTGTTCGGATCAGGATTGCGAATGGATCCGTGCTATGCAGGAACAGGCGTTTTCGGTTGCCGGTGAGGCTGACCGCCGTAATGCGATTGCACTCGTCGGCCAGCACTAGCACTTGTTTGTTTTACTCTGAGTAGAAATAGTTGTGCAGGCACCGCAACTTAGCAAAATGATTCAGGTTGCGGCGCTATGATCTTAAAATTATTGAATAATTTCAGCAGTTAAGCTGAATAACAACCGGCACATGGTCGGACGGTTTGTCCCATGCGCGTGTGTGTTTCTCGATTTCCGCACCATCCAGCAGATTGGCAGCTTCCGGCGACAGCATCAGATGGTCGATGCGGATGCCGTTATTTTTCTGCCATGCACCGGCCTGATAATCCCAGAATGAGAACATCTGCTCATCGCTGACATTGCGGATCGCATCGTAAAAACCGAGATTTTCCAGACGACGGAATGCCTGTTTGCTCTGGGGCAGGAACAGCGCGTCATTCACCCAGTTTTCCGGATGTTTGGCATCAATCGGCTGCGGGATGATATTATAGTCACCGGCGAGCACCAGCGGTTCTTCCAGTTCCAGACGGGTTTTCGCCCAGTCTTCCAGACGCTGCATCCAGCCGAGCTTGTAAGGGTATTTTTCTGTATCAACCGGATTGCCGTTTGGCAGATAGAGCGAAACAACACGGATCACACCTTTTTCAGTGGTGAAAACGGCTTCGATAAAACGTGCCTGCTCATCGCTGTCGTCACCTGGTAACCCGCGATTGACTTCAACCGGCGAGACCTTCGAGAGAATGGCAACGCCGTTAAAGCCTTTCTGACCGTGGGTTTCTACGTGATAGCCAAGGGCTTCGATCTCGAGCCGCGGAAATAAGTCATCAACGGATTTGATTTCCTGCAGACAGGCCACATCCGGCTGGCATTCCTGCAACCAGTGCAGCAGATTTTCGATACGTGCTTTGACACCGTTAATGTTCCATGTGGCAATTTTCAAAGACGTATCCCCGTAGTGAGTTTTATAAAAAATCTGCCGCATTTCAGATCATGCGGCAGCTATTCATGGCAGAAACCGGTCAGATTGCGAAACTGACACCGCAGCCGCAGGATGACGTGACATTCGGATTGTTGATCTGGAAGGACTGTCCCATCAGATCGTCAATGAAATCAATAACCGAACCGTCAATATAAGGCACGGAAATGCTGTCGATCAGCACTTTGGCACCGTCTTTTTCAATAATCAGATCATCATCATTGGTATCGCTGACAAGATCGAATTTGTAGGAAAAGCCTGAGCAACCGCCGCCCTCAACGGAAATACGCAGGGCTGATTTGTCGGCTTGCTTTTGCAGAATTTTGATAATGCGTTTGGCCGCCGCATCCGATACGGAAATGTCCGTCATAATAGTCACCTTAAAATCATGGGCGGTTCAAGTTCCGCACAGGATATATGTTGATAGGACTATAATATAGGTCAGCAGGGCAGAGGGCGCAATCTCCTGTCACAAGTCATTTGCCCTAAAGTTTTATACTGCACTGCATATCAAACCTGTTATTTTGCACTGCAATCATGATAATGCAGCAGAGTGCAATTGTTGCGAAGGGCCTGATGTGCTTTGCGCAATGTTACAGATTTTTGGTTGATGAAACACAAATCATAACAGGAAGAATGATGGACAGTATTGGTTTCGGCTATCGTGAACGTGCTCCTTATGCATGCGACCCTGCGCAAACGCGCGGACGCTTGGTGCATGAGACCGAGAGCCGAACACGCACGCCTTATCAGCGTGACCGCGACCGTATTATCCATTCGACGGCTTTCCGACGATTAAAGCACAAGACACAGGTGTTTATCGCCCATGAAGGCGACCATTATCGTACAAGGCTGACCCATACGATTGAGGTGGCGCAGATCGCCCGTGCTTTGGCGCGTGCATTGCGGCTGGATGAAGATCTGGCAGAAGCCGTGGCGCTGGTGCATGATTTCGGCCATACGCCGTTTGGTCATACGGGCGAAGATGCTCTGAATGAGAAAATGGCAGACTATGGCGGCTTTGATCATAATGCGCAGTCGCTGCGTATCGTGACATTGCTGGAAAAGCGCTATGCGGAATTTGACGGTCTCAACCTGTCATGGGAAACGCTGGAAGGGCTGGTTAAACATAACGGCCCGCTGACGGGCCCGTATTCGGATGGTGAGCCGGTTCCGGGGTCGATCCTCAAATATAATGAGCGTTTTGATCTGGAGCTGTCAGGCTTTGCCAGTCTTGAAGCGCAATGTGCGGCCATTGCCGATGATATTGCCTATAATGCGCATGATATTGACGATGGTCTGCGCTCCGGTCTGCTCACACTGGAGCAATTGGAGGAAGTACCGCTGACACGCGACATCCTGCAGGAAGTGCAGCGCCTTTATCCGAAGCTCGATCCGGTGCGTCGTGGCCATGAGCTGATGCGCCGGCAGATCACGCGCATGGTTGAGGATGTGATCTCTCATGCGCAAGAGCAGATCAAAAAATTCAATCCGCAGAGTGTGGCTGATGTGCGCTCGGCCAGTGAGATGATGGTCGGATTTTCGCCGGATATGGCGATTGCCGAGAAAACCTTGAAGAAGTTTCTCTACCGGAATCTCTATTTCAACGCGCAGGTCGTGCCGATCCGTAAAAATGCCGATCAGGTCGTGAAAGACCTGTTTGACGCCTATATGACGGCGCCGGATGCGATGCCTGCCGACTGGCGGGCAGGGATTGCCGGTAACGAGACTTCGGCCTTTGCGCGCCAGATTGCGGATTTCCTTGCAGGCATGACTGATAATTATGCCGTGCGTGAACACCGACGATTGTTTGACCATACGCCCGACTTGGCTTAAACGGGCTGCAAAATTGCCATTTCTGACTGTGTGATTTGCGAGGCGCTGAGCTTCCCCATTGCATGACGTTCAATTGATTGAATGTGAATTGCGGCTTGTTCCGCATTTATGTTCCGACAGGACAGATTATGAATATCTTTGCTGATTTCGACGTTAAAATTAAAAAGACACTGCAAGATCTTGGTTTGAAAGACAAAGACGGTGGTGAGCTGGATGTTTCCCGTGTTGGTGTTGAGCCGCCGCGTGATGCTACACATGGTGATATTTCCACCAATGCGGCCATGGTGCTCTCCAAGGCGGTTGGCAGCAATCCGCGTGAACTGGCAGCCAAAATTGCTGAAGCGCTGAAAGGCGATGCGGATGTTGCATCCGTTGATGTGGCGGGCCCGGGCTTTATCAATCTGCGTCTGAATGATGATTACTGGCAGCGTCAGCTGGGCGTTATGCTGGCAGAAGGCACCGATTACGGCCGTTCAAAAATGGGCGGTATGCGCAAGGTCAATGTGGAATATGTTTCCGCTAACCCGACCGGTCCGATGCATGTCGGCCATTGCCGTGGCGCGGTTGTCGGCGATGTGCTGGCCAATCTGCTGAAATTTGCCGGTTATGACGTAACCAAAGAATATTACATCAATGATGCCGGTGCGCAGATTGATGTTGTCGCCAAATCCGTGATGCTGCGTTACCGCGAAGCACTGGGCGAAGATATTGGTGAAATTCCTGCCGGTCTCTATCCGGGTGATTATCTGGTGCCGCTTGGTCAGGCATTGGCCAAGGAATTTGGCTCATCGCTGCTGGAAAAGCCGGAAGAAGAAGTTCTGCCGCTGATTAAAGACCGTTCGATTGATGCCATGATGGCGCTGATCCGTGATGATCTGGCCTCCCTCAATGTGCATCATGACCTGTTCTTCTCCGAGCGCAGCCTGCATGCTGACCATGCCAAGCTGATCCGCACCGCCATCAATGATCTGACGCTCAAAGGCCATGTCTATAAAGGCAAGCTGCCGCCGCCAAAAGGCCAGCTGCCGGATGACTGGGAAGATCGTGAGCAGACATTGCTGCGTTCGACCGAAGTTGGCGATGATATGGATCGTGCGCTGGTTAAGTCTGACGGCAGCTTCACTTATTTTGCTGCGGATGTTGCTTATTTCAAAAACAAGTTCGATCGCGGCTTTGAGGAAATGATCTATGTCCTCGGTGCGGATCATGGCGGCTATATCAAACGTCTGGAAGCGGTGGCCAAGGCTGTTGCTGAAGGCAAGGCTGAGCTGACAGTGCTGATCTGCCAGATGGTCAAGCTGTTCCGTGATGGCGAGCCGGTGCGTATGTCCAAGCGTTCAGGCCAGTTTATTACGCTGCGCGATGTAGTGGATGAAGTTGGTTCCGATGCTGTGCGTTTCATGATGCTTTACCGCAAAAATGATGCGTCGCTTGATTTCGATTTTGCCAAGGTGACGGAACAGTCCAAAGACAATCCGGTATTCTACGTGCAATATGCGTCTGCACGTGCGAACTCGGTTTTCCGTCAGGCGAAAGAGCAGCTTGGTCTGGAAAAAATCGAGCGTGAAGAGGCGGCAAAACACCTGTCTCTGCTCACGGATGAGAGCGAAGTGGCGCTGGTGCGTAAGCTCGCGGAATATCCGCGTCTGATTGAGACTGCGGCCATTCATCAGGAGCCGCACAGGCTCGCATTTTACCTCTATGACCTCGCAAGTGCGTTCCATTCTCAGTGGAATCGTGGCTCGGACAACCCGGACTTACGTTTTATTAAGGTTAACGATACAAACTTGTCACTTGCCAGGTTAGGGCTGGTGCAGGTTGTTTCTGATGTCTTGGTATCCGGATTGTCGATTATCGGCGCGGATGCTCCGACAGAAAT
>NZ_ANNO01000329.1:0-12625 GCF_000409565.1 Pseudochrobactrum sp. AO18b | reverse complement strand
CCGGTTTTTGCAGGAAACTACTGTCAAGTTTTGCCCACATTGCCTTGCTATATTAGCAATGATTAGGGAGACGTCGGCGGGCGCTCCAGTTGAAATTAGGAAAACGCCATGACTGACAGTAGCGTGACGGGCCGCAATCAGAATCACAGTGATATTCGCGACGAATCGGCGCGGGATAATGATCCGCTGTTTGAATTGTCGCGCATTTTTGGCTTTGATGAACCGGCAGAACAAAAAAATATGCAGAATGCGCAGGCTGAACCGGAAATGTCTTCCGAGATGAGCCTTGAGCGGGAACTGATGGCAGATTTCGATGCTGAATTCGCGGCTGACTTCGCTGCTGAACCGGCACAGCCAGCCAGCAATTTCCAGCCGCAGGATGAAGCGTTCAGCCCTGTTCAGCAGACCGCCGCCGAGAGCCGCTCTTACCAGCAGGCTGTCGAGCCGCGCTTTACCGGCTATGCGCCGTTGCAGCGTGCCTATGCAGAAGAAAAAGCACCGGAACAGTCCCAGCCTGCCTTTCAGCAGGATATTCCGCAATATTATGCGGAAGAGCAGGATTATACGGCTGCGGAACCGCAGAATGCTTATTATGAGGCCTATTCCGATCTGCCTCAGGATGCAGCATTTTCAGAGCCTGTGCAGGCTGCGAATGAAGATTATTTCTCTTCGCTGGAAAATGAGCTGAGCCAGAGCTTTGAACCGGAAACCGCCTCGCAGGTTGCTGCTGAGCCGTATTATCAGGAGAACCAGTATGCCCAGCCTTATCAGGCGGGTTATGGGTCCCATGCGCCTGAATATTCGGAAGTTGCGGCCAATGTTTCACAAGAACAGGTCGCTCAGGATTTTGATCTGCCTGAACTGAATACAGACGATTTCGATTTTTCTGATATCGGCCGTGAGCCGCAACAGGAATTTGTTGCCCAGAGCTATGACAATGTTTTTGCGGAAAACGAGGCTTACCGCCCTGTGAATGCAGCACAGCAGTCTGATACCAGCTTTGAGGATGAGCTTTCATTCCTGCTGCAGGATGAAGCACCTGCTGCGGCGCCTGCTGCGGCACTGGCTCAGACGGATAATTATGCTTATCAGGCACCGTTTGAAGCAACACCTGAAGCAACGGCCTATGCTGATCCGGTCGCGGCTTATGAGGATGAAGTTGTTCCGCTAACCGATATCGAGCCATTGTTTGATGCGCCGTCCATTGAGGTTGCCCCTGCTGTAGCCGATTTCGACGGTCAGGAGCCGGTTGCGGATTATCAGGCCCATGCAGATATGCAGGCCGAGGATGATTATACGCAGGCTGCACCGGTGCAGAGTTACGATCAGATTGATGATGAGTTCTTTGCTGCTCCCGATCTGAGCCGCTTGCCAAACCGCACAGCCAGCGCCCAGACCAATTGGGAAGAGGACAGTGCTGATACAGCTGAAGCTCCGGCAGCCAGTTCCTTCGCGGATCTGTTCGGCGCCAGATCACAGTCTGATTACGCGGAAGAAACAACCGAAACCTATGAGCCGGAACAGGCTGTCGCTTTTGAAGAAGAGCAACAGACTGAAAACTTCAACTTCGGCGATGATTTCTACGAAGCAGAAGAAAATGCGCCCGTTGCAGAACAGGCCATAGAGCAATCTTATGTACCGGAGCCGGAGGCTCCATTGACTTATAATGAGCCGGAAGCTCCGTTGGCGTATAATGAGCCTGTGGCTCCGTTGGCGCATAATGCAGTGCGCGGTTATTCTTCCTACACATTCGGTGCGGCGACACCGGCAGCTGCGGCTGCAACCACATCTGCAGCAAGTACAGCAGAACGCTCTGTCAGCAGCTTTGCGGATACGATTGCAGCTATTCCGTCTGCCTATGCTTCGCAGCCTGTGCGTGACACTGCTCCTGCTGCAGCTTCCTACGAAGAACCGGCTTATGAAGAACCGGTCGCGGCGGATAATTTCTTCAGCAATGATGATTTCGATTTCTCATTTGATGAAGACCTGCAGCCTGCCGATGATTTCGCCGTTGCAGAAGCATTGGAAGAACTGCCGCTTGATCTTGATCTGAATGATGAACCGGAGATTCCGGCCTATCAGCCAGCTCAGAGTGCAGCCTCCAAGCCGTTTGTACCGGCACCGGAAATCGAATCCGTTGTTGTGTCGGAAAACAAGGTTGAGCAGACACAGGCGCTCGATCTGCCTGAGGTCAGCTATGGCGATGATGTTAAAGAAACGGGGCTGAACAGTCTCGAATCAGAATTTGCAGAAATTTTCAGCACGATCAGTGTGAATGAAGCTGCCGCACCGGATACAACCAGTGAAGCAGACAAGGCTTTTGAGAATATCCTGCAGGATAATTTCGCAGACTATCATACAGCCGTTAAAGCCGAGCCGGAAGAAACCGATTCAAATGGTGCAGGTTTCGGCACTATTGCCGGTGCTGCAGCTGGTCTTGCCGGTGCAGCCGTAGCGGGTGCAGCACTGCGTGGTTCTTCCGCGCAGAGCGGTGCAGGCCAGACAGGCAATGCCACGCAGGATGATTATTATAATCACTGGGCGGCTCAGGGTGCGCAGAATAATGATTTCGACACCTATAATCTGTCCGAAAATTTCTCCCGTGATGAGGATGACTATACGGAATCCCGTCCGCGTGAAGAGAACCCGTTGCGTAAACCTATCCTCTGGGCATCGGTCGCTGCAGCAGCTCTGATCGTTCTGGGCGGCGGTTATTATATGCTCAAATCCGGCGGTGTTGTCGGCGGCGAACCTGCAGTTCTGCGGGCTGACAGCCAGCCGGTCAAAGTCCAGCCGGAAAATCCGGGCGGTATGGTTGTACCAAATCAGGACAAGGCTGTTTACGATCAGGTTTCCGGTACCAAGCCTGCTGCGCCTGAACAGAAAACTCTTATCAATACGGAAGAGGAACCGGTTGATGTAGGCCTGTTGCAGGGTGCGGATGCGGAAGAAGACCGCTTATTGTCGGATGAACCGGAAAGCACCAATAGTGCAACGCCTCCTGCTGCCAATAATCCGGCACAAGAGGCTGAGCGCGAACTGGTAACACCACGTACGGTGAAAACCATGGTCGTGCGCGCTGACGGTACAATCGTACCGAGTGAAGCACCGGCGGCCACTGCGCCTGCAAATAATAATGCAGCAGCAACCGATAATGGTCTTGATGAGGCATCTCGTCTGATTAGCCAGAGTGCTGTTCCTGAACGTCTGGGTACTGATGCACCGGCACCTTCTGCACAGAGTGCAGCAGCACCGCGCGTTGTACAGACGCAGACTTTCACCGCTTCCGGTGAACAGGTCAAACCGCGTGAAGTGACAACAGCTCCGGTTGTGCCGTCCCGTCCTGCCGAGCAGCCGGTTAATGTTGTAGGCAATGTGGAGCGTCCTGCACAAAATACAGCACCGCAGCAGGTTGCCAGCGCCACTGCGCCTGCAGCCAATGTTTCGGCCAATGTTCCTGCGGGTACATGGTTCATTCAGATCGCTTCGCAGCCGAGTGCAGAACTGGCACAGAAAAGCTATGCCAATATGAGTTCGCGTTACGGTAATGTTATCGGTGGTCGTGGTGTTGATATCAAAAGGGCGGATATTGCCGGTAAGGGTACTTATTACCGTGTCCGTATTCCGGGTGGCACCAAAGCTGAAGCCGCAGCGCTCTGTGAGCGTCTGAAATCTGCCGGTGGCAGCTGCTTCCCGACACTCTGATCTGAAAATATGTAAAACAAACATGAAATGCGCTGTGTATCTTTAAAATACGCAGCGCATTTTCTCTTTATGGGTTATGCAGAGAGCATTATCTGATTTGTCGCATAATCGCGGGCGTTAAATGATCTCATTTATCTGCGAAATGCCTGTCTGATTTGTCATATTCCAATAGGCGAGGAGCATTGCCGCAATGACATTTAAAGCCATGATTACCGGTTTCGAAGGTACAATGCTGACCGAAGCCGAGCAGGAACTGTTCCGTCGTGTGCGTCCGTGGGGCTTTATTCTGTTTGCCCGCAATGTGGAAAGTCTGGAGCAGTTGCGCGCATTGACCGCGCAAATCCGCGATGTAACCGGACGGGATGAGACACTGATCTTTATCGATCAGGAAGGCGGACGTGTGCAGCGCCTGCGCCCGCCGCTGGTGCCTAATTATCCGTCAGCGTCGCAGATCGGTGCACTTTATGAACAGGATGAAGAGCTGGGTATGCGCGCCGCCTGGCTGCTCGGTCGTCTTCATGCTTTTGATCTGATGGGCGTCGGCATCAATGCCAATTGTCTGCCGGTGCTGGATGTGCCGGTTGAAGGCTCTCATGAGGTGATCGGTTCACGTGCTTATTCCTATGATCCGGAAACTGTTGCGGTACTGGGTAATGCGGTTGCTGAAGGGCTGATGGCCGGTGGTGTGCTGCCGGTGATGAAACATATGCCGGGGCACGGCCGTGCATTTGCCGACAGCCATAAAGAACTGCCGAGCGTTGATGCGCCTTTGAGCGAACTCTGTGCCCGTGATTTTGTACCATTCTGCCAGCTGGATGATCTGCCCGCCGCTATGACCGCGCATATTGTTTACAAGGCGCTCGATCCGGAACGCCCTGCAACGCTGTCGCCGGTGGTTATCAATTGTGTGATCCGTGATATGCTGGATTATGACGGCTTGCTGATGAGCGACGATATTTCCATGAAGGCGCTGTCCGGCAATCTGGATGATATTGCCCGTGAGATTATCGCTGCCGGTTGTGATGTGGTGTTGCATTGCAGCGGCGTGCTGGAAGAAACCATTGCCGTTGCCGCTGCTATTCCTGATCTGAAAGATGAGAGTCTGCGCCGTGCGGAACTGGCTGAAGTCTTTGCAGGTGAAGCGGATCTGAGCAGTGAGGCAGCGATCCGTGCGGAATTTAACGCTTTATTCCCAGAGGTCGCTGTTGTCTGATAGTCAGGCAGAACTTCAATAAATAACAGGCCGGATGATGAGTACCGAAACCGCAAAGACGGATAATCCCCAGACACCAAAGGCCGATGTGCCGATGGATGATCTGTGGCAGTCAGAAACGGCACTCATCATTCCGCCGGACAGTGCCGAGGATCTGACCCTGCATGTGGATGTGCAGGGTTTTGAAGGACCGATGGATTTGCTGCTGCATCTGGCACGCAATCAGAAGGTTGATCTGACACAGATTTCCGTGCTGGCACTTGCCGAGCAATATCTGAAATTCATTGAGCTGGCACGCGACCGTAAGCTGGAACTGGCGGCCGATTATCTGGTGATGGCGGCATGGCTTGCCTATCTCAAATCGCGTCTGCTGATCCCCAAGGTCAAAGATGAGGATGGCGAGACCGGCGAACAGCTGGCTTCTGTTTTGCAATTCCGGTTGAAACGGCTTGAAGCTATGCGTGATGCGGCAGGCAAGCTGGTCAATCGTGACCGGTTGGGGCGCGATGTATTTGCCCGTGGTATGCCGGAAACGGTGCTGGTGGAAAAGACCAGCCTTTACAGCGCTTCGCTTTATGATCTGCTCACGGCCTATGCCTCGCAGCGCCAGAGACAGGCGGTTTCCCATGTGCAGATTGCCAGGCGCACAGTCTGGTCGCTGAAAGAGGCGCGGGTGCTGCTGGTGCGCATGGTTGGTGAATTGCAGGACTGGGTGGCGCTGGATGCATTTCTGCTGGATTATATTGCGCGGCCGGAAGACCGTGCTAGTGCGATTGCCAGTTCTTTTGCCGCCAGTCTTGAGCTGGTGCGTGAAGGGCGGATGGAATTGCGCCAGAATGCAGCTTTCGAACCGATTTTTGTACGCGCTGCCGAACGTAAGCCGGTAAGCAGTGTGCCGGATGATCTGAAGACGGATCGCGAAGATAAGGATGAAGCGTGAGCGAGACTGAAATTTTGACAGCTGCTGAGGCTGAAATGCCGATCATATTTTCAGATGATACTAATCCGTCCGTGCCGTCACGCGAGGCGCTGGGTGATGTGGTGCGTATGGTTGAGGCGATTATTTTCGCGTCTTCCGAGCCGGTGACAGAGAAAATGCTGTCGGAGCGACTGCCGCTGGATGTGGAACTGCTGCCGGTGCTGAAAGTGCTGCAAAGTGAATATCGTCTGCGCGGTGTCAATCTGGTCAAAGCCGGTGACGGCTGGGCGTTTCGCACAGCATCGGATTTAAGCTTTCTGATGAGCCGCGATCTGGTCAAACAGAAGAAACTGTCGCGTGCGGCGCTCGAAGTGCTGGCAATTATTGCTTATCATCAGCCGGTAACCCGTGCGGAGATGGAAGATATTCGTGGCGTGGAAACCTCAAAAGGCACATTGGATGTGCTGATGGAAACCGGCTGGGTGAAACTGCGCGGCCGCAGACGCACACCGGGACGTCCGGTGACCTATGGCACGACAGACAGTTTTCTGGATCATTTCGGTCTGGCAGAGATTCGCGATCTGCCGGGTATGGATGAATTGCGCGGGGCAGGGCTGCTCTCCGCACGTCTGCCTTCGAATTTCTCTGTGCCGGTGCCGAGTGTGCGGCCGGATGAGTTGCTGGCGGATGAAGACCCGCTGACTGCCGGTGATATTGAAGAGCTAGGTCTTTTCATGCCGAAGGTCGAAGATGATGAGCGTAAATAGCCTTTTTCGCTGCTGTTACTGTTAAAATTGTCATAATTCTGTGCTTGTTAACTTTTAAGCAGCGGCGGGGTTGCAGCCATTTCAAACAGCGGCACGTTACCGGATAAGGGCTTCAGCGGGGTTCCGCCGGATAAATGTTTTTTATTTTTGTAACTATGCTGTAGAACAAAGAGAAATTTCACCGGTTCTGTTTGAACAATGCTGTGATTGCGCTTAAATAGAGACTGAATTTGGATAATCCTGCTCCGGTATGAATATGCCGCGAGAGCATTTAGGGGATATAAGATGGGTAGTTTTTCGATCTGGCACTGGCTTATTGTTCTGGCGGTTGTGCTGCTGTTGTTTGGCCGCGGCAAAATTCCTGAACTGATGGGCGATGTTGCCAAGGGCATCAAAAACTTCAAGCAGGGCATGAACGAGCCTGAAGAAACCGATGTTGCTTCTTCCAAGACCATCGACAATGAGACCGGCGAACAGGTCAAGCCGACGAAGAAAACGACAAAACTGTAATTGCAGATCATTCTGCCGGACTGTGCCGCCTTATGCGGCGCAGAAAGACTTTGGCCACGCGTTCGCTTTGAACACAGGCCAAAGGCGGACAGATGGTGAAATGGAACGCCGATGTTAGATATAGGCTGGTCGGAGCTTCTGGTAATTGCGGTTGTTATGATCGTTGTTGTCGGCCCGAAGGATCTTCCGAAAATGTTGCGCGCCTTTGGCAAGGCAACAGGAAAGCTGCGCGCCACGGCGAACGAGTTCCGGACGCATTTTGATGAAGCTATGCGTGAGGCAGAGCTGGACGAAGTCAAAAAAACAATTGACGGCGTGAAGCAATATGACCCGCGCAAAACGGTGACGGATATTTTTGAACCGGTGCGCAGCGCCGGTGATGATTTGCGTGCCAGCCTGAATAATGCATCGCCGAAGCCGGAGGAAACACCGGCCGTGCCTATGGATTCGCCGCTGGATCTCTCTGAAATCAAAGAGGAAGAGGCGAAAGCGGCAACGCCTGCTGCACAGCCTGTTGCTGCAAAGCCTTCAGCTGCTGTTGCCGAGCCTGCTTTCGCAGAACCGGTGAAAAAAGCCGCGAAGCCCAGAGCTTCAAAAACTGCGGCTGACACAACGGCAAAACCTGCTGCAAAGAAAGCGCCGGCAAAAAGCGATTCTGCAGTAAAAGCTGCACCAGTAAAGCAAGCCGCAGAGAAAAAGGCTGTTGCGCCCCGTGTAAAAGCCGCAGCGAAAACAACAAAAAAGACAGGAACTGAGCAGTGAGCAGTGATCAGGATGAAATAGACCAGAGCGCTGCGCCTTTGCTTGAGCATCTCATTGAGCTGCGCCGCCGCCTGATCTGGTCGATTGTGGCCTTTTTTCTGGCCTTTGTACTCTGCTTTGCTTTTGCCAAGCATCTCTTCAATTTGCTGGTTCTGCCTTATCAATGGGCGCTGGACTGGGCAGGGATGGATCGCAGCAAAGCTGCATTGATCTATACCGCACCGCAGGAATTCTTCTTCACGCAGGTGAAAGTGGCGATGTTCGGCGGTCTGGTTCTTGCCTTTCCGATGATTGCTTCGCAGATTTACAAGTTTGTTGCGCCTGGCCTTTATAAGCATGAGCGTATGGCATTCCTGCCTTTTCTGGTTGCCTCACCTTTGCTGTTTCTGCTGGGTGGCGCGCTGGTTTATTTCTTCTTCACACCGATGGTGATGTGGTTTTTCCTTGCCATGCAGCAATCGGGTGCGGATGGCGAAGTGCAGATTTCCCTGCTGCCGAAAGTGTCGGAATATCTCAGTCTGATTATGACGCTGATTTTCGCCTTTGGTCTGGTGTTCCAGCTGCCGGTTATCACATCGCTGATGGCCAAGGTCGGACTGGTGACTGCACAGGGCCTGCGGGATAAGCGCAAATATGCGATTGTGATTGCCTTTGTGGTGGCTGCCGTGCTGACACCGCCGGATCCTGCAAGCCAGATCGGTCTTGCTATACCGGCAATCCTGCTCTACGAAATCTCGATCTGGCTGGCACAGATGATTGAGAAGAAGCGCGCTCAGGCCGAAATTCTCAATAATCTCACACCTGCAGATGATAATGAGCAAAAATCGTCCTGATTTTCGTATCATGTGATAGAAATTGAAGGCAGCATTTATGCTGCCTTTTCATGCATTGCAGCGGATCAGTTGTGATCGTGTTGCGATATAAGAGCCTGCCGTAACCGCTTGTTGTGATTACGGTGAACCTGAACCTAAAAATAACGGTACTTCCAATGCTGGACATTAAATGGATACGCGAAAACCCTGAAGCTCTTGATGCTGCTCTGCAAAAGCGCGGAGCCTCTGCTGTATCCTCCGATGTGTTGGCGCTGGATGAAGCCCGCCGTCAGCATATCGCCAAGGTGCAGGAAGCGCAGGAGCGCCGCAATGCCGCCTCGAAAGAGATCGGCAAAGCGATGGGCGAAAAAGATATGGCGACCGCTGACCGCCTGAAGGCGGAAGTTGCCGAACTGAAAACCTTCCTCACCGAAGCGGAAGAAGAAGAGCGTCGCCTTGATAAAGCGCTGAATGATGTTCTCTCGAGCCTGCCGAATGTGCCTTATGACAGCGTTCCAGTCGGTAAAGACGAGAATGACAATGTCGAGACACGTCGTGTCGGCAATATCCGTAATTACGGTTTTGAACCGAAAGAGCATTTTGAACTGGGCGAAGCCCTCGGTCTGATGGATTTCGAGCGTGCTACCCGCATGTCCGGTTCGCGCTTTACCGTGCTGAAAGGTGCACTTGCGCGTCTGGAACGTGCGCTCGGTCAGTTCATGCTTGATCTGCACACCACAGAACATGGTTATTCTGAAACCATGGTTCCGCTGATGGTGCGTGATGATGCGGTATATGGTACAGGCCAGCTGCCGAAATTCTCGGAAGATCTGTTCCGCACCACTGACGGCCGTTGGCTGATCCCGACAGCGGAAGTGCCGCTGACCAATCTGGTCAATGGTGAGATTGTGGATGGTGCTGAACTGCCGATGCGTGTGACTGCGCTGACGCCTTGTTTCCGCTCGGAAGCCGGTTCTGCCGGTCGTGATACACGCGGTATGCTGCGTCAGCACCAGTTCTGGAAAGTGGAAATGGTATCTGTAACCGATGCGGAAAGCTCGGAAGCCGAACTGGAACGCATGACCGGTTGTGCTGAAGAGGTTCTCAAGCGTCTTGGTCTGCCATTCCGCACTGTTACACTTTGCACCGGTGATATGGGCTTCGGTGCGCAGAAAACTTACGATATCGAAGTATGGCTGCCGGGTCAGAATACATTCCGCGAAATCTCCAGCTGCTCGGTCTGCGGTGATTTTCAGGGACGCCGCATGAATGCGCGCTACCGTGCTGCCGGTGAAAAAGCGACCCGTTTCGTTCACACGCTGAACGGATCCGGTGTGGCTGTTGGCCGTGCATTGATCGCTGTGATGGAAAATTATCAGGAAGAAGATGGCAGCATCACCATTCCTGAGGCTTTGGTGCCTTATATGGGCGGCATGACCCGTATCGAAAAAGCCTGATATTCAGGTCTGAATTAAAGAAATGCCGGAGGCGGAAATGTCTCCGGCATTTTTATTTCTCCGCATTATCTCTGAATTTACAATTTTAAAGGATGATGCTGCCTGATCGGCTATAAATCTGACTTCGGGCAGGGTTCATGAATATTCACATGCAGGCAAATACGGGCAAATATCGCATGAGCGGCAAAGAAGGTTTTGCCTCTTTTGTATTGCGTATGCGCAGTCGCGGTTTACATGATCCGCGTTTGTTTGCAGCAATTGAAGCCACGCCGCGTCAGCATTTCATCAATTCGGCCTATCAGGATTTTGCCTATAGCAATCGTGTTTTGCCGCTGGCTTGCGGCGAATCAATTGAGGGGCTGGACGATCAGGCGCGTTTTCTCTCGGCTTTGTCGCTTGAAGCGGGGCATCGTGTGCTGGAAATCGGCACAGGCTCGGGATTCACTGCCGCAGTTATGGCGCGCCTTGCCGCGCGTGTGACAACGATTGAGCGTTATAAAACTTTGGCAGAAGCCGCGCGTAATCAGTTTCAGGCACATCAGATCGAAAATGTTGTTTGCAAACATGCAGATGGCCGCCACGGTGTAGCCGGTGGTCCTTATGATCGTATTATCGTCTGGCTGGCTTCGGATGCAATGCCTCGGCAATATCTGGATCTGCTGGCAACGCATGGCGTGATGATTGCACCGGTCGGGCAGGGTGACGGGCAGCAGGTCATGTGCCGTATGGCTAAAGTCGGCAGCCGCTTTGAGCGCGAAGACCTGATGATGGTGCGTTATCAGCCGTTTATCGAAGGCTCTGCTGCGTTTCTCTGAAACGTCGGCTGATTTTATTTCCCGGTTTTTATAGTTGTCACAGTGCTCTGACAGGCTTTGGAGTAGCATGTTGTGTATCAAATTTGCCTGATTTAGCGATTATGGTATCCGTTTGATGAATCTTTTAATTTTTTTACAGCAATTTTAACCAGCAGGTAACATTAACGCGCTTTAATAAGTCTACTTAGAGTTTCGGGTATGGACGGGTTGAATATGCGTAGAAAAGTTTTGCATCATGCGTCCGAGCGTCTTCTGCGTCATAGCGCGGTCATCCTGCTTGCAGGTGTGGTTGCTGGCTGTAGCGGGGATATGACACGCTTTACGGATGGCCTTACGACTGGATCGACGAATAATCAGCGCGCGATTATGCAGTCACAGAATCAGTCCTATCAGCAGAATAACGGCGCGGATAATTATCCGTCGATGCCGGCTGCGCAGCGTGTGGCTTCCGGTAATGTGCAGCGTAACGAGTTGCCGCCGGTAGGAACTGCCGCACCGATGGGCGCTGCACAGGTTGTGCAGAATAATGTTCAGAACTCTGTTCAGTCCGTACGCGATCAGGCGACACAGCAGGTTGCAATGGCTGGCAGCAATATGACCAATGCTGCGGCAAGTTCGGTTAATAATGCGATGGTGCAGCCGGGTGAAACACTTTACGGCGTAGCCCGCCGGTTTAATGTGTCTCCGAATGATCTGATGGCTGCGAATAATATTACTGACCCGAATATGCTGCGGGCAGGGCAGACACTGACAATTCCGGGCGTTAAAGCTGCTGCCGGCGGCGCATTGGTTGCTGCTGCCAATGGCGGTACGCAGACCCTTGGTCAGCTGAAATCAAACGGTACACAGGCTGTTGCCAATGCTCAGCAGGCTGCAACGAATAAAGTGAATAATGCTGTTGCCAATGCAGGCGCAAAAGTAGCTGCTGCGACCGGCGGTTATACTGTGCAGAGCGGGGATACGCTTCATGCGATTGCCCAGCGCAATGGCGTGACGGCTGCAGCTCTGAAACAAGCGAACGGCATGAGCGACGGTACAATCCGCGTCGGTCAGTCTCTGGTGATCCCAGTTGCGGCGACTGCTGCAGCAACGCAGGTCGCGGCTGTTGCCAAGCCGGTTCAGGCCGCAGTTGATACGACAGTAAAAACAGCCTCAACCCCGCCTGCAGCTGCAAAACAGGTGCCGGATGGCAGCGTGAAGCCTTATACACCGCCACAGGCGAGCAATAAGGTGATTGAAGAAGCCGAGCAGGATGTCGCCATGGCGCCTTCTGCAACCGGTATCTCGCAGATGCGCTGGCCGGTACGCGGCAAGGTGCTGACCAGCTTTGGTCAGCGTGACGGCGGTACTGTGAATGACGGTATCGACATTATGGTGCCGGAAGGTACACCGGTTAAGGCAGCCGAAAACGGTGTGGTTATCTATGCCGGTGACGGGCTGAAGGAATTCGGTCAGACTGTTCTGGTGCGCCACGAAAATGGTCTTGTGACTGTCTATGGTCATAACAGCAAGATCAATGTGCAGCGCGGTCAGAAAGTGCGCCGCGGTGAGGAAATTGCCCGTTCCGGTATGAGTGGCAATGCAAAATCGCCAAAGCTGCATTTTGAAGTGCGCAAGAACTCAACGCCGGTTAATCCGTCGAAATATCTGGAAACATAATTTTCA
>NZ_ANNO01000328.1:0-15313 GCF_000409565.1 Pseudochrobactrum sp. AO18b | reverse complement strand
GCTGCATCATGCAGCGGGCTTTTTTGTTTATGCATGAATGGAAATGCCAAGCCTTCCGGCCAGATCTTGTACATATTGCCAGGCAACGCGGCCTGAACGGTTGCCGCGTGTGGTTGACCATTCGAGAGCTTCCGCATGCAGTTTTTCAACCGGATAATTGAAGCCGTAATGCGCGGCATAGCCATCGACCATCGCCAGATAATCATCCTGATTGCATTTATGGAAGCCAAGCCACAGACCAAAGCGGTCGGAGAGTGAGACTTTTTCTTCTGTCGCTTCCGACGGATTGATAGCGCTGGAACGTTCATTATCAATCATTTCACGCGGCATCAGATGACGGCGGTTGGATGTGGCATAGAAAATCACATTGTCAGGACGGCCTTCGACACCGCCTTCAAGCGCAGCTTTCAGTGATTTGTAGGATGTATCGTCATGGTCGAAGGACAGGTCATCACAAAACAGAATGAAACGGTAGTCGCTCTCCTTGATGAGATTCATCAATACCGGCAGGCTGTTGATATCTTCACGGTGAATTTCAATGAGCTTCAGCGGTTTTTCAGCGGTTTGATTGACTGAAGCCTGCGCGGCTTTGACCAAAGAGGATTTACCCATGCCGCGTGCGCCCCAGAGCAGCACATTATTTGCAGACAAACCACGGGCAAAACGCTCGGTATTGCTCACCAGCTGATCGCGCACATGGTCAACACCATGAATGAGGCCGAGATCAACGCGGTTGACCTTTTTAACCGGTGCCAGTTCAAGGCGGGAAGGCTCCCAGACAAAAGTATCAGCACTCTCTGCCTGTAACGGTTTGGGGGCAGGTGGCGCCATACGTTCAAGAACAGCCAGCAGCTGATCCAGTTTTGCACTTAATAATTGCTCAGTCGTGTTCATTTTAAAGCCTGTATTCTATCCGCGGCACTCTTGTATCCGGTCATCAGACTTATGGCGGGATGCAAGAATGCCCGGATTTTAAGTAAAGCGCTGGAGCATTAGCTACCGGCTTTACCGGACTGTTTCTGTTTGCTTCTTAAAGACTACCTTCAAGAACAGTCTGACTTTAGCAAGATTATTGCCTTTGAATAGTACCCATGGGTACGGTTGTGTGAAAATATTGTATTTGTGCCTGTAGCCAAGGCCGGAGTGAAAAAAATGATGGCCGCACTGGTAAAGTGGATTAAGAATTTGCATCTATGGTTGCATAACGGCGTATAACCGTTGTAATGCGCAGTGAATAAATTTGATGCATGCCGGTGAAATATGACGGCTTTGGCTACATAATTCCCTAACCCGCAATCGGTTTAAGGAATTCTGCAGCCGAGAAGCATCGGACAGTTTTCAGTTTGACGAGGAGTCACTTTCATGTTTGTTACCCCTGCTTACGCTCAGGCCGCCGGTGGTGCCGGTGGCGCGGATATGCTGATGAGCATTCTGCCGTTTATCCTTATTTTCGTTGTTATGTATTTCCTGATTATCCGCCCTCAGCGTAATCAGATGAAAAAACGCGGCGAAATGCTGACCAATATCCGCCGCAATGACACGATCATTACCGGTGGCGGCATCATCGCTAAAGTTACCAAAGTGATCGATGATAATGAGCTGGAAGCTGAAATTGCTGACGGTATCAAAATCCGCGTTCTGCGCTCCACCATCGGTGATGTGCGCACCCGTGGTGAACCGGTTGCCGATAACAAGAACAAGTAAGCTTATTGCTTATTGTTATTAAAGCCCGCTTCGAGCGGGCTTTTTTATTGGCCTGAAACTATAATTTTATGTGCTGCAATAGCGCATCATCAGCTTAAAATCTGCGCCATCCGACTGTGTGCCTGCTGAGATTTGTACGAATCACGTATAAGATCAGAAAATGAGGTGGTGTAAGCAGAATTTGCCGTGTTTTATTCGGCAGTTATTCTCAAAAACATTACTGTTACGTCTGATCCTGTCTGTTTTGCGGATTTGCTGCAAAGCGGCATCAATTTTACGGATGGATTGCCGATGCTCTATTTCCCGCGCTGGAAATCGGTACTGATCTGGCTGGTCGTTCTGGCCGGTTTTATCTTCGCGTTACCTAATTTCTTTTCCGCACAGCAATTGTCGGGTCTGCCTGGCGGTTTCCCGAAAGGGCAGATTATTACCGGTCTTGATCTGACAGGCGGTACGCGTGTTGTTCTGTCATCGCCTAACATTACTGCGGAAGATCTGGATAAAACCGCAGCCGTTATGGCCGACCGTCTGTCTGAACTGGGCTATGATAATGCCCGTATCAATGTGCAGAACAAAAACCAGATACGCGCTGAAGTGCCGGATGTTTATGATGCACAGCTCATCAAAGATCTCCTGAGTCTTAAAGGGGACATCAGCTTCCGTCAGGCAAAAACGGTGACTACGCCGGATCCGCTGGCAGAGGGGCTGGTTCCGCAGGATTCGGAAGTCATCTATTCGTTCGATGATCCGCCGGTTGGTTATATTGTTAAAAAAGCACCGGTTCTTACCGGTAAAGACATTGCAGATGCGGAAGTCGGCGTGAATACCGCACAGGATTCAGTGATTACCATCTCTCTGACAGAAGAGGGTAAAAAAGGACTGGCCGACTTTACAACCAAAAATACCGGCTCTGTTCTTGCTGTTGTGATTGATAATCAGATTGTGTCGGCTCCGCGTATTCAGGAAGCAATTACGACCGGCAATCTGCAGATCACCGGTGATTTCGATCTGGAAACACTAAGCAATCTTGGTGTTGTTCTGCGTTCGGGGCCGCTTGCTGCTCCGGTTCAGGTTCTGGAAGAGCGCAGCATCGCATCGGCGCTTGGTCAGAATTATACAAGCTACGGACTGATTACTGCGCTGAGTGCGCTTGTGGTTGTCGCCCTGTTTATGGTGCTGTCCTATGGTTTGCTTGGCCTGATCTCTGTGATTGCGCTCGGTGTTAATGTTATGCTGATGATTGCCGTCGTGTCATTCTTCGGCGTTGCAGTCGGGCTGGCAACCATTGCCGGTCTGGTGCTGACAATCGGTATGGCGGTGGACAGCAATATTCTGCTGTTTGAGAAAATGCGTGAAGATCGCCGTAACGGTTATTCTGTTGTACAGGCGATTGAGTCCGGTTTTTCCCGCGCGCGCGCCTGTGTTGTGGATGCCAATCTGACAACGCTGATCGCCGCATTGGTTCTGCTGATGTTCGGCAGCGGGCCGTTGCATGAGTTTGCGATCATCGTGACCATCGGTGTTGCGACGTCACTTTTCACGACCTACACCTTCTCCCGTCTCCTGATTTCTCTCTGGGTTCGCCAGTCGAAACCAACGGTGATTCCGGCACGTTTCCTCAAACTGGTGCCAACCAATACCAAAATCGGCTTTATGAAACTGAGCGGCATTACGGCAATTATCTCTGCCGCAGTCTGTGTGACTGCCCTCGTGTTTTATTTCACTCTGGGTTTGAATTACGGCATCGATTTCGACGGCGGTTCTTCAGTCGAGCTGCAGTCGCGTGAAGGGCCTGCAGACCTGGATGATATTCGTTTGCGTCTGTCTGAGCTGAATATTGACGGTGCGCGGGTGGTGCAGGGTAAGAATGAAAACCTTGCCGAACTGCTGATCGGCTCACAGGATGCCGGTGATGATGCCGAGCAGACCGTAGTCGTGAAATTGCGTGACGAGTTTGAGCAGGATTATGATTTCCAGCGTGTTGAAGTGGTGGGACCTACAGTTTCCGATCATTTGTCGCGTATTGGTAATGCAGCACTCGGACTGGCACTGATCGGCGTTTTTGCCTATTTGTGGCTGCGTTTCCGCTGGCAGTTTGCTGTCGGTGCGGTACTGGCAACGACGCATGATATTATCATCATGATTGGTGTTTTTGCGCTGTTCCGCTTCGAATATAATTTGTGGAGCCTTGCGGCGCTGCTGACGGTTATCGGTTATTCGCTTAACGATACGGTGGTCGTGTATGACCGCGTGCGTGATAATTTGCGCCGCTATCCGCAAACACGGGTCAGTATGCTGGTGGATGCTGCGATCAATCAGACGTTGTCCCGCACAATTCTGACCTCACTGGTCACGCTGCTGGCGCTGATCCCGCTCTACATCTTTGGCGGCGCGGATATTGGTTCCTTTGCAGTGATGATGTCACTGGGGATTATTATCGCGACCTATTCGTCGATTTATATTGCGGGGCCGTTGCTTTGGCTGCTCGGCATCAGACCGTCAGATGTCAGCGAAAACGCGGAACCACAAACCGCAAGCTGACCAATCAGCAAAATATAAGAATAAGTATTGCCCGCAGAAGCTCCTGCGGGCAATGCTATTTTATCAGACTGAAATGCACTGTAATAAACTGGTAAAACTCCCATATTGTTGTAGAAGGGGCGCATATCAGTGCTTGCCATCCATGCGGGGCTGAGCAGATTATAGTGCTCAAGATAAAGAGAGACGAAATGAACACTGGCATTGAAATCCGTGAGGCGCATTTTCCGGGACGGGCACCGATTGATGCCTATGGAAATGGCGGGTTTCGTTTTGCGGAAATGTCGCATCGCGGTTCATTAATGTGTCTGCCATCCGGCATTCATGGCTGGGAGCCAAAACAGTCACCAATTCTGACCGTGGCTGATCTGGATATGATCCTGCAACAGGCAAGCGATATTGAAATTCTGCTGGTTGGCACGGGTATGGATCTGCGCCGGATACCGGAAGATGTTAAGGCCGTGTTGCGTGAGCACCGCATTTCCTCCGATCCGATGAGCACCGGCGCTGCTGTGCGCACCTATAATGTGCTGCTTGCGGAAGATCGCGCTGTTGCCGCCGCTCTGATTGCCGTGGAGTGAGAGCGTGGCTGAAACTGACAATAAAGCCGTGACATTTTCAGCGGCCGAGACCGGACATTATCAGCATTGCCTGCAATTTTTGCGCCAGAGTGATTTTGACCGCTATTTGGCAGTGCTTTATGCGCCGGAAGATAAGCGGCCTGCGCTTGCTGCACTCTATGCATTCAATGCCGAAATCGCCCGTATCCGTGATGTGGTACATGATGCATTGCCGGGGGAAGTGCGCCTGCAATGGTGGCGTGATCTTATCAATGGCACCGAGCATGGTGCTGTGACGGGCAATCCGGTAGCTGCTTTATTGCTGCAAGCTATTCAGGATTATCAGCTGCCGCGTTCCGTGTTTGATGCCTATTGTGAGGCACGGATTTTTGATCTGTATAATGATGCAATGCCGAGCCGCAATGATCTGGAAGGTTATTGCGGCGAAACCGCCTGTGCAATTTTGCAGATGGCGGCAATGATCTTGGATGCCGATGCGGCGAAATCTTCGGCTGAACTCTCCGGCCATGCAGGTGTTGCGCAGGCTGTCAGCGGTTTGCTGCGGCTGATGCCTTTGCATCGCCGTCGCGGGCAGGTCTATGTGCCGGAAGATATGTTGCAGGCGGTGGGTGTTACGACAGAGCAATTTATCAAGGGTGATGACAAAGCGGCGATGCAGCGTGTCGTGGCTGTGGTGACAGCTCTGGCGAAAGAGCATTACGCGGCTTTTGAAAAACAGCCGATGCCGGCAAGCCTGAAAGCAGCCTATCTGCCGGTGCGTTTGGTTCCGTTGGTGCTGAAGCGCGCGGAGCGTAAGGCTGATCTGGTGGCCGAGCAGGGCATTGACTTGTCACAATTACGGCGCCAGTGGATTTACTTAAAGTCCTCACTTAAATCATAAGTAATAAAAAAGCCGCCTCTAGAGCGTGTTGCGTTTAATCTGTTCTAGTGCTTTGTTTTTACGCATGTCTTTACCCCAAAACAGGTACCCGCTTTTGGGAGACATGCTCTGGAGGCGGCTTTAAAATGTTATTGCTGTTCTTGCAGCCAGACTTTGAAGTCACTCAAAGCGCGGGCACTAAGAGCGCGTTTTTTGGCCTGTGTCTTTTCCTTGCCGCGCAGACGCACACCTTCCTGTTTCGGAACTGTAACTTCCGGAAACAGGCCGAAATTCACATTCATTGGCTGGAAAGAACGTTTGCCCGGTTCATCATCGCTGACAAGATGACCGCCGGTAATGTGATTGAGCAAGGCGCCGAAAGCTGTTGTGACGGGCGGTGGCGGCAAAGTTTCACCACGCTGCTGCGCAGCCGCAAAACGACCGGCGAGCAAACCCATCGCTGAAGATTCCACATAGCCTTCACAGCCGGTAATCTGGCCTGCAAAACGGATTTGCGGGCGGGATTTCAGGCGCAGGCTGGTATCAAGCAGGATCGGTGAATTGAGATAGGTATTGCGGTGCAAACCGCCGAGGCGGGCAAATTCCGCATTCTCCAAACCCGGAATCATGCGCAAAATCCGGGTCTGTTCGCCATATTTCAGCTTGGTCTGGAAACCGACCATATTATAGAGCGTACCGAGCGCATTATCCTGACGCAGCTGCACAACTGCATAGGGCTTCACATCGCGATTATGGGCATTGGTCAGCCCCATCGGTTTCATCGGGCCATGACGCAATGTTTCAGGGCCGCGCTCTGCCATCACTTCAATCGGCAGACAGCCGTCGAAATAAGGTGTGCCTTCCCATTCTTTGAACTCGGTCTTTTCGCCGTCAATCAAAGCCTGAATAAATGCCTGATATTGCTCTTTATCCATCGGGCAGTTGATATAGTCTTTGCCTGTGCCGCCCGGACCAACTTTGTCATAGCGCGACTGGAACCAGCAGACATCCATATTGATGCTGTCAAAATGGATGATCGGTGCGATTGCATCAAAGAAGGCGAGGGAATCGGCTTCAGTTTCCTGCGCGATTGCCTCTGCCAGTTCTGCAGCAGTCAGCGGGCCGGTGGCGATGATGGTATTGCCCCAGTCTTCCGGTGGCAGACCTTCAACCACTTCACGCTGAATGGTGATGAGCGGATGCGCTTCAAGCTTTGCAGTGACCGCATCAGAGAAACCGTCACGGTCAACAGCCAGCGCACCACCGGCCGGAACCTGATTGGCATCGGCACAGGCCATAATCAGCGAATTGGCCAGACGCATTTCAGCATGGAGCACGCCAACGGCATTGGTTTCAGCATCATCCGAGCGGAAGGAATTGGAGCATACAAGCTCAGCCAGTCCGTGGGTCTTATGCGCATCTGTACCGCGCACCGGACGCATTTCATGAATGATGACGGGAATGCCTGCTTCAGCAATCTGCCATGCCGCTTCGCTGCCTGCGAGGCCGCCGCCGATAATGTGAACAGGTGAATAGGATGATAAATTGGACATGCTTTGTCCAATACCGCTTTTGCAACGCGGCATCAATCACCTCTGTGCCAGATCACAAGCTTTTGCGGATAGGAATAATGGATAAAAAAATAGCCCTGTCGCAGGAGGGAGGGCGACAGAGCTATCTTAAGGAGGACTGATATGGGGGGATATCAGTCAGCGCAGAATGGAGGACATAGTCCTGACAGCGCTATGCCTGCTGAAAAACGGGAGGGACAACAGCAGGCAATAAAACATGACCGGTACGGGAGGAGGGATACCGGTCATGTAAGGGGAGGATGTTTATCCGTCCGCGCCGGTGGTTGAAAAACTCCGGCACAGATATTTCGTGGCATACATAGTATCAGTTCAGGCGAATTCCCGATCCTGACAGTTTTAGCAATGACTTGCTTAAATTACATACCGGCAGTGTTGGACTTGCGGGCGATGTAAGGAATGTCGGAGCGGGAGATACCGAGATCACCGAGTTCACGGTTGGACAAACGGTTCAGTTCGGAAACTGTGTCACGGTAACGGCGCCAGTTGTTGAAAGAGCGAATGATGTTCATTTTTAAAACCCTCGATTGTGTTCAGTTGTGTTGTGTAATCTGTTGTCCTGTATATAGCCCGGGCGATCAGAAATGAGGAGAGACAAGATTGCATAGCTCCTCTGCGAGCCTTGCAGACCTCATTTAAACGATTTAAATCGCTATTTAGTCGCTATTTGGACAAAATTGGCGCCGGTCGCAATTTTCGTTCGTTAAACCGCGATTGCAGGTAATTTAAATGCGGTATCACGCACTAAGCCTCACAAAAATATCGCCTGTGGGTTGTGTAGGAATTGTGACATTTCAAGAGCTATGCAAAGCAGCACGGCATTAAGGTTAGTGACTGGTAAAATTGCGGGCTGGTTGTTGAGTGCCTGTGCGATGTTTGGATACTTGAATGCGGGGAATTTTCGTGGGAACCTTGTTTTCATGAAGGGGAACGGCTTGTTTATAGGGGGAGATCAGGTCGCTTGCTGAGTTTGCCTGTACTCATTGGCATGATCGTCGCCGGTATTATCACCGGTGCCGTGGCTGTTCATCTGCTTGGCGGTAACCGGCAGGCGGTTTTAGACAGTGATAAGGATGTGCTGGAGCGTTTCCGGCAAGATTATCCGGAAAGCCTGATCACCCGCATTTATTATACTCAAGACCGGCGCACTGCTTTTTTCGACCTGCCGCAGCAGGGAACCGGTATTGTTCATGCGGTGGGTGCTAAATTTCTGACACGCATTTTAAAAGCGCAAGATATTGCGGAAATCCGGAAGCAGGACGAAACAAGACTGTTTCTGAAGATGCATGATTTTACATGGCCTGCGGCTACTTTTTCTTTCGATGACAAAAAGACACGTGATCAGGTCTGTGAATGGCTGGAGCATTTCACAGTCAAGTTGGATCAACTTGACGCCCGTGATAGTGCGACCAAATAAAGAATCTGGAGCGAGCGCTATGATCCAATCTGGACGTAAACCGCTCTAGCGCGGCCTCAACAATAAAAAGGGGAGTTGTCTTAATGAATGATCCGGCATTCTTGGACGTGACACTGCTGGCAGTGCCCTTATATCTCCTTGCGATTATGATCGAGCTGGTTGCGGTGCGTTATTGGCATCGTAAAGGTGAGTTTGAAACCCGTGATGCACTGACCAGCCTGCTAATGGGCACCGGTAATGTTGTGGCAGGGCTGTTGCTCGGTTTTGTTTCTGTCACAGCTTTACTGTGGGTATGGCAGTTCCGTTTTTTTGACCTCGGCCTGCATTGGTGGGTCTTTATCGCTGCCTTTATTTTCGATGATCTGCGCTATTACTGGTATCACCGTATTGCCCATCGGGTGCGCTGGGTCTGGGCGGAGCATGTCAATCATCATTCCAGCCAGCACTATAATCTGACCACGGCGCTGCGTCAGTCTTGGACAGGGCAAATCACTGGCATGTTTATATTGCAGGTGCCGCTGGTATTGCTGGGCTTTCATCCGGCAGTGATTGCTTTTGTCTATGGCTTTAACCTGATCTACCAATTCTGGATTCATACGGAAGCAATCGGCAAAATGTGGAAGCCTATTGAACTGATCTTCAATACGCCGTCGCATCACCGTGTGCATCACGCGACCAATCCGCGATATCTGGATGCGAATTTTGCCGGTACGCTGATTATCTGGGACCGATTATTCGGCACATTTGTGGAAGAATTGCCGGAGGATATGCCGCGCTACGGGATCGTGCGCAATATCGGTACTTTCAATCCGGTGCGGGTGGCATTTCATGAATGGGCGGGGATGATGAAAGATGTGTTTACGCCGGGGCTGAGCCTGCGGCAAAGGCTGATGTATATGGCAGCGCCGCCTGGCTGGAGCCATGACGGCAGCCGTAAAACATCGGAAGATCTGAAAGCGGATTATGTGCGCCTGAACCCTGATGAAGCCGGTAAGCCGGGATTGCCTGAGCACTCGTCTTAATTTAACACGATAGTAAAGCTATGCGCTCGTCTCTTGCATGGGCAGGTTTGTTCTTATGCAAGCCGGAGCAACCATTATAACAGGATCGCCATTTGTCCATTTTTGTTTCCCTTGCACACCAGATTGACCAATGGCAGTCCCAAGGGCTGCTGGATCAGGAAACTGCAGACAGGCTGCGTCTTGATGTTAAAACCCGCAAGAACGGCTTTGGTATTGGCGGTGTTCTCGCCGTGCTTGGCGCATTGTTGCTTGGCGCGGCGCTGATCCTGTTTGTTGCAGCCAATTGGGAAGTCATACCGCGTGTCTGGCGCGTGGCGCTTATCCTGTTTGTCATGTGGAGCGGTTATCTTGGCGGCGCATGGCTGCAAAGACGTGGTGAAAGCGGGCAAAGCAACACATTGGCGGCGATTTTTGCACCGGCGCTTTATCTGCTCTCGGCCATTACCTATGGTGCCGGTATCGCGCTGATCGGACAGATGTATCATATGTCCGGTGATATGACGACGGCGGCGCTGGCATGGGGCGTTGGTGTGCTGGTTGCCGCGGTGCTGCTGCGCGCGCCGATTTTGACCGCTGCGGCATTGGGTATCGGTGGCTTTTATCTGTCAACCGTGCTGAATGAGCTTGGCGGGCAGGTCAATCTGGTTGCATCTTATCGCTGGGTTATGCCGCTTTATATTCTCGCCTGTGTCGGAGCCATTATCTACACAAAAGCGGATAAGGCCATGCATTTGCTGGCAGCGCTGACGCTGGCTTATTTTCTCACTCTGTATTTTGACATTGAAAATCAGGCGATCCTGATCCTGATGATTGCCCTTGGCGCTGTGCTGGTGATTTGTCAGGGGCGCTGGCCGGCCTTTGAACGCTACAGCTACGGATTTGGCTCGCAGCTGGCCGGTTATGGTCTTGCTTCTCTGCTGATCGCGCTGTTTATCTTTCAGGTTGAGCATAAAGACCTGTTCAATAGTTATGAAGCCGGTGCCGATGCGGTCTATTCGCTGGTGGCAATTGCCGTCTGTGTTTTTGCGCTGATTATCGCCGGTGAAAAAAGCGGCCAATTACGCTGGTTTGCCTATGCTGGTTTCTCTCTGCATGTGTTGTATCTGGCGACCGTGACTGTGGGGACGATGATTGGCACGTCCGGTGTCTTCCTGATTGGCGGTCTGCTGGTGATGGGGCTGGCTTATTTGGTTACCCGCATGGAAAAATATCTGCATGGCACACCTGCAAAAGCGGTGTCCGTTCATGATGGGGAGCAGCAACCATGAGTTTTCTTAAAAAACGCTGGCTTTATGTGGCTGCAATTCTTGCGGCATTGCTGCAGTCAGGTGTGATGCTGGCAGGTGTTCAGCAGCGTATCAGTATTCTGCGCAGCGGTTCGGAAGTGGTGCTGCGGACTTTGCCGGTTGATCCGCGCGATCTGATGCGCGGCGATTATGTTATTCTGAGCTATGAAATTTCCCGCCTGCCTGCACATATGATTAGCGGTCAGCCGAAACGCAAAAGCGGACTGAATTATATTTATGTCGTGCTGGCGAAACAGGCCGATGGTTTGTGGGAGGCGAAGCGGGCGCAATTTGATGTTCCGGATGCATTAAAAGACGGCGAAATCTTTTTGCGCGGGGAGGTTGAGGCTCCGTTTCAGCTCTTTGACAGCTATTCAATCCTGCCTGTTGTTTATGGCATTGAGCGCTATTATGTGCCGGAGGGTGAAGGGCTGGCGGTTGAAAATGCCCAGCGCGACAGCAACGTGGATATCGTTCTGTCAGTAAATGAAAAAGGCGTCGCGGCGATCCGTGCGCTCAGGATTGACGGCAAACAGGTTTTTGATGAACCGCTGTTCTGAGGTGAGGCGGCAAAGGGGAAGTGACAAGATCTGTGTATGACGGTCTCTTATCAAAAATAATCTGTTTTTTCCCTTTGAAGCCTGAAAATTGAATGCTATAGAGCGGCGCACATCAAAGCATACGTGCTTCGGTTGCGGATATGGCGAAATTGGTAGACGCACCAGATTTAGGTTCTGGCGGGAGACCGTGGGGGTTCGAGTCCCTCTATCCGCACCACTTTTATTCTCTTTGATTTTTGTAAGTCTTTGTAATTGCTGCGTGTTTGATGCTGCAATTTTGGCGAAGGTGCGTTTTTGGCCGGTTTTGTGATACAAACTGTGTTACAAATTGGGTTACAATGCAGTTTGAGATGGCATCTTTTCTCATTGCCTGCTGTTTATAGTTTCCGCAGCAAATATATCCTGCCGGATCGTGCTGAATTTCATCAATTCTAAAACTTTATGGCCGAAGTTTCCGCATAATATATTTATGCTGATGCAGTCTTATCAAAGCTTTAGAAAGGTTTGAGACTATGGGAAACTATGGTGCGCGTTACGGGCAATATGCTCATGGATTTGGATGCTTGTGCCATAGTCCGGCAATCACACAGCTGAATGAACGCATTGGCCGCGGGCTGAGCCGCCGTTCTGTCCTGAGCGGCCTTGCGGCTGTAATGGCAGGTGCTGTGGTGGCTGATCCGGTTTCGGCATTGGCTCAGACGCCCGTTTCTGTTGCAGGCCAGCCTGTTTTGCTGAAAAATCTGCGTATTTTCGACGGAAAATCCTCAAAGCTGATTGAAGGACATAATGTTCTGGTGAGCGGCGGAAAAATTGCGGATATTCTCAAAGCTTCAGAGAATGTTGCTGAGGCGCAGGTGATTGATTGCGGCAATCGCGTGCTAATGCCGGGTCTGATTGATGCCCATTGGCACAGTATTCTGGCGGCTATTCCGCAAATGGTGGCGATGACAACCGATATTGCCTATGTGCATCTTGTTGCGGCACAGGAAGCACAGCGTACTTTGATGCGTGGCTTTACGACCGTGCGCGATATGGGCGGGCCTTCTTTTGCGCTGAAGCGTGCGATTGATGAAAAGCGTATTCCGGGGCCACGCATTTATCCGTCCGGCGCGATGGTGTCCCAGACCTCCGGTCATGGCGATTTCCGCCAGCGCAGTGATATTCCGCGCCATAGTGCGAATGATCTGAGCCTTGCGGAATCTGCCGGTATTGCTGCGATTGCGGATGGTGAAGCCGAAGTGCTGCGTCGTGTACGCGAGCAGCTGATGCTGGGCGCCAGCCAGATCAAGATTATGGTCGGCGGCGGTGTGGCATCGGCCTATGATCCGCTGGATTCCCTGCAATTTACCGAGGCTGAAATCCGTGCGGCTGTGATGGCTGCCAAGGATTGGGGCACTTATGTCTGTGCACATGTTTATACGTCAGCCGGTATTCAGCGTGCATTGGCTTGCGGCGTGCAGTCGATTGAACATGGCCAGCTGGCCGATGAGGAAACCGTCAGGAAAATGGCTGATGCCGGTGCATGGTGGAGCATTCAGCCGTTTCTGGCGGATGAAGACGCCAATGTTTATGCCTCGCAGATACAGCGCGACCAGCAGAAAATGATTGCCGAAGGCACGATCCGTGCATTTGAACTGGGGCCTAAATATAATGTCAAAATGGCATGGGGGACGGATATTCTGTTCAACCCGAAGGGCACAGCCTCGCAGGGACGTCAGCTGGCAAAACTGGCGCGCTGGTTTGATAATGGTGACGTGCTGAAAATGGCAACCGGCACCAATGCCGAATTGTTGGCACTATCAGGAAACCGCAATCCGTATGGTGCAGCTGTCGGCGTTATCGAAAAAGGTGCAATGGCGGATATGCTGCTGATTGACGGTAATCCGCTGGAGGATGTGTCTCTGATTGCTGATCCGGACAAGAATATGAAGCTGATTATGAAAGACGGTATTGTTTATAAAAATATACTGACTGCATAATCCGCATCGGTAAAAGGCCGATAAAATCCGATGGATTGCAGGGTGAACATTCAATCGCATCTTGTATTTTGCGGACGCTGATTGTAATGGGTTTGCGATAAATGGGATTCTGGCGCAATGCTGTCGCACGGGCTCTGTTACGAAATGTGACTTTATGCCGGTGAATGAGCAGATATTGTGCAGGAAATTCAATAGCAGAAATCAGGTATGGCTGCTTAAAATCCGTACCATTTATATATAGAGTCACTGTCATAATCCGGCAGGCTTTATATCCGTTCCGGGATGTCCCATAGCCTTTGCGCATATTTGTGCGCGGTATGTGACAAACAGAAAAACAAGAAATTTCGCTAGCCACGGCGGCTACGGTCATGCGGCCGGTCATGCGAAACGAAGACAAAGTGAAGGTTTTGACATGCAGGTTACCGAAACGCTCAATGAAGGGCTGAAGCGCGAGATCAAAGTCGTGGTTCCGGCACAGGATCTTGAAGCAAAGCTTGCTGAGCGCCTCGAAACCGCTCGCGGTCGCGCTAAGATCGATGGTTTCCGTCCTGGTAAAGTTCCTGCAGCACATCTGCGTAAGATGTACGGCAAGTCTTTCATGGCTGAGATCGTTAACGAAATTCTGAACGATTCAACCCGTTCGATCCTTGCTGACCGCAACGAAAAAGCTGCAACCCAGCCAGAAGTTGCAATGAGCGAAGACGAAGCAGAAGCCGAAAAGGTTCTGGCCGGTAAAGCTGATTTCGTATTCTCGATGAATTACGAAGTTCTGCCGGCAATCGAAATCAAAGACGTTTCCGGTCTTAAAGTGACCCGTGAAGTTGTTGATATTTCGGACGAAGAAGTTGAAGAGCAGGTTAAGAAGATCGCTTCTTCCGCTCGTACTTTCGAAGCGAAAAAAGGCAAAGCTGAAGACGGCGACCGCGTTACCATGGATTACCTCGGTAAGCTGGAAGACGTTCCTTTCGAAGGCGGCGCAGATCAGGATGCACAGCTGGTACTCGGTTCCGGCCAGTTCATTCCGGGCTTTGAAGATCAGCTGGTCGGCGTAAAAGCCGGTGACGAAAAGCAGATCAAAGTAACTTTCCCTGAAAATTACGGCGCTGCCCATCTGGCCGGTAAAGAAGCAACCTTCGACATCACTGTGAAGGAAGTTGCTAAAGCTGCTGAGCTGGAACTGAATGACGAAGTTGCGAAGAAGCTCGGCATCGAAAGCCTTGACCGTCTGCGCACTGTTGTTCGTGAACAGATCGAAGGTCAGTACGGCCAGATCACCCGCCAGAAAGTTAAGCGTCAGATCCTCGACGGTCTGGATGCAGAATATCAGTTCGAAACACCAGAACGTCTGGTTAATGCTGAGTTCAACAACATCTGGCAGCAGATCAATTTCGACCTGCAGCAGGCTGGTAAGACTTTTGAAGACGAAGAAACCACTGAAGAAGCTGCTCGCGAAGAATATCGCAAGCTTGCTGAACGCCGTGTACGTCTTGGTCTGGTTCTTTCCGAAATCGGCGAAAAAGCCGGTGTAGAAGTAACCGAAGAAGAACTGCAGCGCGCTGTTTACGATCAGGTTCGTCGTTACCCGGGTCAGGAACAGCAGGTTTATGAATTCCTGCGTAAAACTCCTGATGCAGTTGCTAATCTGCGCGCACCAATCTTTGAAGAAAAGGTTGTTGATCACCTGCTCGGCACAATCTCCGTCACCGATAAGAAAGTGACCAAAGAAGAACTGACAGCTGAAGAAGAAGGCGCAGCAGAAGAAGCAAAGCCTGCTAAAA
>NZ_ANNO01000327.1:0-11360 GCF_000409565.1 Pseudochrobactrum sp. AO18b | reverse complement strand
TCTTTTTTGTTTGCTGTCAGAGGTGCTTTACTGTCACTCGTGTTGCGTTATTGTGGTGTAATGCAACCAAGACCGTATTATCATTTATGTAAATCGCTGAGCGACGGACAGCCGCAACCTATCTGGCCAAAGAATGTGATTTTATCCGCCTTCCGGCCGGATATGATTGCAGAACTCCATGCTTTGTTGTCAGCTTCCTATCAAGCTGTTGGCGATACAGTGCCGCCATTGCGTGACTGGTGGCAGGCCCTGTCCAATGATGAGGAATATGATGCCGGTCTGATTTTTCCGGTGACAGATATCCAAGGGCAACTCATTGCTTTTGCGCATTGCTGGAGCAGTGCTTTTATCAAGGATATTGTCGTGCATACCGACTGGCGCAGACAGGGCATCGGCGAAGCCTTATTGCTGCATTGTTTTCAGGTTTTCCAATTACGCGGTGCGGAGAGTGTTTGTCTCAAAGTGGAGAGTAATAACCCCTTTGGAGCAGAGCGGCTCTACCGCCGGCTTGGTATGGTCGATATATGACCGTGCTGTGAGGTCATTTATCTTTACAAGCCCATGCTTTGTTACGGGAATTTGTACTTTTTCCGTCAATGCAGGGTGCACTGTTGCACCATAATGTTTATAGTCCGCGCCATGATCGTTTATTGATGCTGAAACAGTGCTGTTGTGATGCACAGAACACTTGCCAGTCAGGCCGGTTTGTTTTAGCCAGAAGCATGAGAAAACGGCGGAGTTTAACTCGCGCCGCAAAACAGAGATTTAAGAGCCCATGTCCCTTATCGATACACGCACGCCAGACCCGAAACGCCTGATCTCCGGTGCCACCGGTGACTGGGAAATCGTGATCGGGATGGAAGTTCATGCGCAGGTGACTTCCAATTCCAAATTGTTCTCCGGTGCTTCCACCGAATTCGGTGCCGAGCCAAATGCCAATGTTTCGCTGGTGGATGCCGCGATGCCGGGTATGCTGCCGGTTATCAATGCGGAATGTGTGGCGCAGGCCATTCGTACTGGTCTCGGGCTGAAAGCACAGATCAATCTGAAATCGGTTTTTGACCGCAAAAACTATTTCTATCCGGATCTGCCGCAGGGCTATCAGATTTCTCAGTTCAAGCAGCCGATCGTGGGTGAGGGCACTGTAACTGTGTCTGTCGGCCCTGATTCCAAAGGCCAGTTTGAAGATGTTGAAGTTGGTATTGAGCGTGTGCATCTGGAACAGGATGCCGGTAAATCCCTGCACGATCAGCATCCGAGCATGTCCTATGTCGATCTGAACCGTTCCGGTGTGGCGCTGATGGAAATCGTTTCCAAACCGGATATCCGCTCATCGGATGAAGCACGCGCTTATATGACCAAGCTGCGCAGCATTCTGCGCTATCTCGGCACCTGTGACGGTAATATGGATCAGGGTTCAATGCGCGCAGACGTGAACGTTTCTGTGCGTCGTCCGGGCGGTGAATTCGGCACCCGTTGCGAAATCAAGAACATGAACTCGATCCGCTTCATCGGTCAGGCGATTGAATATGAAGCGCGCCGCCAGATCGGTATTCTTGAAGATGGCGGGAAGATCGATCAGGAAACCCGCCTTTATGATCCGGTAAAGGGTGAAACCCGCTCGATGCGCTCGAAAGAAGAAGCGCATGATTATCGCTATTTCCCTGATCCTGATCTGCTGCCGCTGGAATTCACACAGGCTTATGTGGATGAATTGGCATCAGCTCTGCCGGAACTGCCGGATGACAAGAAAACCCGTCTGGTCGAAACCATGGGTCTGTCTGTCTATGACGCATCCATCCTGATCACTGAAAAAGCCATTGCTGACTATTTCGAATCGGTTGCAGAAGGCCGTGACGGTAAAGTTGCTGCAAACTGGGTCATCAATGATCTGCTCGGCGCTTTGAACAAGGCCGGTAAAGATATTGAAGATGCTCCGGTTTCTCCGGAACAGCTGGGCGCTATTCTTGATCTGATCAAGGAAGGCACAATCTCCGGTAAAATCGCAAAAGACCTGTTTGAAATCGTTTGGAACGAGGGCGGTGATCCGAAAGAGATCGTCGAAGCCCGCGGCATGAAGCAGGTGACTGATACCGGCGCGATTGAAAAAGCCGTTGATGAAATCATCGCTGCCAACCCTGAAAAAGTGGCTCAGGCAAAAGAAAAGCCGACACTGGCGGGCTGGTTTGTTGGTCAGGTGATGAAGTCAACCGGCGGTAAAGCTAATCCGCAGGCTGTGAATGATCTGGTTAAAGCGAAACTGGGCATCGAATAATGTGGCTGCGCTCTGCAAATAAGGATGATCTGAAGGCCGTGCACCAATTGCTGGTCAAAACCTGGCACGCTACATTTGATGATGTGCTGGGCGTTGAGACCGTCAATAAGGTGACAGGTGAATATCATTCTGTTGCTGCGCTGACACGCAATCTGGCCAAGCCTTATTCGGAATTTGTGGTGGCGGATGACGGCGAGGGCAACCTCGTCGGCATGGCTTATGCCAGCCAGAGCAAAGATGGTATTGCGGAGCTGCACCAGCTTTATGTCGATCCTGAGCAGCAGGTTCAGGGTATCGGCACCATGTTGCTGGCGGAGATTGAAATGGCTTTTCCTGATGTGGAGAAGCTTGCTCTCGAAGTGATTGCCAAGAATCAGAAAGCTCTGGACTTCTACACCCGCAAAGGTTTTGAAAAGACCGGCGAGACGAATGACTGGGGTACACTGAAGCTGGATATTCCGGTTATTAAAATGGAAAAGTCTCTGACAGGCTGGTCTATGTAACCGGAGCATCCCGCATTTAATTGTGCCTGTTGCGTCCGTACAAAGTTTTTTGCGTTAAGTGTTCTCTGGTGTTAATGGCATCACTTAACTGAGAAATGCTGAAAACAGCGGCAACTTGACCCTTGCGACGCGCCTCAGATAAGGGCATAAGCAGGGAATAATCTGCATGATCCTGCGCCTTTATGGTCAGGATAGTTCAGGATCCGGAAGTGCTATGAAAAAATTTATTATTCAGGTCTTTACCTGGTGGAACAGCCAGACTATCGGCACCCGTCTTCATACATGGCGCAAAGGTAAGCGCGTTGGTGAAGATGAGTTCGGTAATGTTTATTATACCGGTGGTAAGGATTCTGAAGGCCGCACCCGTCGTTGGGTTATCTTCAACGGCTATAGCGAAGCCAGCGCTATTCCTGCCGGCTGGCATGGCTGGATGCATCACCGCACCGATACGCCGCCGACTGAAGAAAACTATCAGCCACGCGAATGGCAGAAGCCGCACCAGCAGAACCTGACCGGCACGCCTTATGCTTATCGCCCGCAGGGTGCGATCTCCGCATCCGGTCAGCGCCCTAAAGTGGGCGGCGACTATGATGCATGGACACCGAATTAAGTTTCAGTCCTGATAGATTTGACAGGCGGTATGGTTTTTCAGCTGTGCCGCCTTTATCTTTCCCCTAAATTGACGTCCGGTGCAGCTGTCTGCCGCTCTGGATTGGGGAAAACCCTGTCCGGCGAGTCTTTTTCTCACAAATGCCGCAAAGAACAGGCTAATTTTCCGGCGGGTGTTTTCTCCGCATCCGTTTATGCAACCAGTACCAAAGGCAGAATGTGTATGAATGTTTCTTCCGGACGATCTTTTGGAACAACATTTCTGCTGGTTGCAGGGCTGGCACTTGCCGGTCTGGGCGTAGCATCTGAGGCACGTGCCGAGCGTATTTCCAATAAAGTTGCTGAATTTTCCGGTCTGGACAAGATCACCGGCCGGATCACAACTTTTGACGTTTATATTAATGAGACAGTGCAATTCGGTGCGTTACAGGTAACGCCGAAGGTTTGCTACAGCCGCTCGGATAATGAAGCACCGCGCACTGACAGCTTTGTGCAGGTGGATGAAATCACACTGGATCGTAAAATCCGCCGCATCTTCTCCGGCTGGATGTTTGCCGATAGTCCGGGTCTGAATGCTGTGGATCATCCGGTGTATGATATCTGGCTGAAAGACTGCAAGCAGACGTCAGACATTCCTGCGCCGCAATAAGGTTTGGCAGCTTCAGAATTGCGCCGGCGTTAAAATCGCTGGCAGCAACATATCTTCATAATCTTTTGCAGGAATTTCAACAGCGCCAAAACGCTGTAAATGCCCCGTAGTAAACTGCGTGTCCAGCAGTTTGAAGCCATGTGCACGCAACCGCTCCACCAGATGCACGAGGCAGACCTTGGAAGCATCGGTGACATGGCTGAACATGCTTTCACCAAAGAATGCGCCACCCAGCGACACACCATAAAGACCGCCGACAAGTTGCCCGTCCTGCCATGCTTCAACAGAATGGCAGTGTCCGGCTTTGTGCAGGGCAATATAGCCGTCACGGATCGTCTGATTGATCCATGTACCGGCATTGGGATCCCGCCTGATCGCACAGCCTTCCAGCACCTGTTCAAAGGCGGTGTCATAGCTGATCTCGAACGGGGAGCGCTTCAGTGTTTTTTGCAGGCTGCGGGAAATGTGGAACTTATCGAGCGGGATAATGCCGCGTTGTTCCGGTCGTACCCAGAATATTTCCGGATCATCAGCACTTTCTGACATAGGGAAAATGCCGGAGGCGTAAGCCCGGAGCAGAAGCTCCGGACTTAAATTTTGAGGCGGAGGGGATTTGCGTCCCGCCACCGGAGTTACTGACCCGATGCGTTTTTCTTTTCCAGATATTTTTCAAGCCAGTGGATATCATAATCGCCATTGGCGATATCCGGATTGGCAATCAAATCCTGGAAAAGCGGCAGGGTTGTATCAACGCCGTCAACGACGAATTCATCCAGCGCACGACGCAGACGCATCAGGCATTCCACGCGGTTACGGCCATGCACAATCAGTTTGCCGATCATGCTGTCGTAATATGGCGGGATTTTATAGCCGCTATAGACGCCGGAATCGACACGAATGCCCAGACCACCCGGTGTGTGATAATGCTTAATTGTGCCCGGTGACGGTGTGAATGTGCGTGCGTTTTCCGCATTGATACGACATTCAATCGCATGACCGGAGAAACGTACATCGTCCTGCTTGACCGACAGGCCAAGACCGGCGGCAATACGGATCTGTTCATGAACCAGATCAATACCTGTGATCGCTTCGGTAATCGTATGTTCCACCTGAAGACGGGTGTTCATTTCGATGAAATAGAACTCGCCGTTTTCATAAAGGAATTCGATTGTACCGGCACCGCGATAGCCCAGTTCTGCAACCGCATTGGCGCAGATCATACCGATCTTGTCACGAGCTTCGGAATTCAGGGCAGGGGAATTGGCTTCTTCCCAGACCTTCTGGTGACGGCGCTGCAGCGAGCAGTCACGTTCGCCCAGATGCACAGCTTTGCCTGCACCATCGCCAACGATCTGAACTTCAATGTGACGCGGCTTTTCGAGATATTTCTCGATGTAAACAGCATCATCACCGAATGCAGCAGCTGCTTCCGAGCGTGCAGTATTATAGGCAACAGAGATATCTTCTGCCGATTTGGCAACCTTCATCCCGCGGCCGCCGCCACCGGAAGAAGCCTTGATGATGACCGGATAGCCGATTTCGGAAGCAATACGAATTGCATCCTGTTCACTGGCAACCCCGCCGTCAGACCCCGGAACAACCGGAATGCCGAGGCGTTTTGCAGTTTTCTTGGCTTCGATCTTATCGCCCATGATGCGGATATGCGCAGCGGTCGGGCCGATAAAGGTAATATCGTGAGCTTCAAGAATTTCAGCGAATTTGGCATTCTCGGAGAGGAAGCCGTAACCCGGATGGATTGCATCAGCACCGGTGATTTCGCAGGCGGCAACGATCTGGTGAATATTCAGATAGCTGTCGCGCGATGATGGTGGTCCGATACATACGCTTTCATCTGCGAGACGCACATGCATGGCATCGGCATCGGCAGTGGAGTGAACGGCAACAGTCTTGATGCCAAGCTCCTTACAGGCGCGCAGCACCCGCAGGGCAATTTCGCCGCGATTGGCTATGAGGATTTTTTGAAACATCGGAGCTCCTGCCTCAGGCATAGTCTGAGGCAGACTATGCATTAATTCAAATTGGTCAGCGATGGCTGTATGTTTGAAAATACAGCCGTGATCTGTGAAAGATCTTATTCGATGACGATAAGAGGTTCGCCGAATTCAACTGGCTGGCTGTCGCTGACCAGAATAGCAGTCACTGTACCTGCACGCGGAGCAGCAATCTGGTTCATGGTTTTCATCGCTTCGATGATGAGAACTGTCTGGCCTTCTTTAACGCTCTGGCCGACTTCTACGAACTGCTTAGCACCTGGTGCCGGTGCGAGATAGGCGGTACCAACCATTGGCGAAGGCACGGCATTTTTGGATTTGTCAGCAGCTTTCGGTGCTTCTGCAGCCGGAGCAGGCGCAGCGGCAGCAACCGGTGCTGCGGCAGCAGGGGCAAAATATTGCTGAGGTGCTGCAGCCTGAACAGTGATATTGCGCGAAACGCGAATGCGCAGATCGTCCTGTTCAACTTCAATTTCTGTCAGATCGGTATCTTTGAGGATGTTCGCGAGATCGCGAATGATCGCCTGATCGATACCGGAGCTTTTGTTCGTCATGGGTCTGGCCCCTTTACCGCTGATATATATTGTTGTTTCTTCAGAGCCTATTCCGATCCGGTTAAGGCAGATCGGAATAGGCTCCCATTTTTATTTTCGCAGTTTTGAACGGAAAACCGGTTCCCGTTTTTGCCTTAACTGCTTTTAGCATATGCCTGACGGTCAGGGTACATTATGCTGGTTTGGTATGCGTGGCATAATCCACTCTGAAAATCCGGTCAACTTTCGCGATTATGCTGATAACCGGCGAGAGCCCGCAGACCCATCAAATAACCTTCCGCACCGAAGCCGCACAGTACAGCTTTGGCAACCGGAGAAACGAAGGATTTGTGGCGGAACTCTTCACGGGCGTGAATATTTGAGAGGTGAACCTCAACCACTGTCACCTGAGCTGCGCGAATGGCATCAAGCAGCGCAATAGATGTGTGTGTATAGGCTGCAGGGTTAATCAGAACCTGCGCGCCTTTCTCACCGGCTTCCTGAATCCATGTGACCAGATCGCCTTCGTGATTAGACTGACGGAAGTCAATTTCCACGCCCAGCTTTTCAGCTTCTTTGCGGCAGTTTACGTGAATATCATCAAGGGTCGTCGAGCCGTAAATTGCCGGTTCTCTTTTACCCAGCATATTCAGGTTCGGGCCGTTCAGAATGAAAATCACTTGTGCCATCGGGTGTGGTGTCGCTTTACGATTCCGTTATTCGTATGAATTCAGCTTGTCTGAAGTCTTTAACTCTTCCCATATAATGGCGAATGCTTTGCGGTTAAAGCCTGTAAATTGTATCCGTACAGGCTTTAACTGCATTTTCCGGCACTAAATTCAAATTTTATAGATAAAATTATGAATTTTATTTGTTGCCGGTGTTTGATTGACGCTGTTCAGCGATTTTTTCAGACAATGTTTCCAGACCGACAGCGCCCGGAACCAGCTCATTACCGATAATATAAGACGGTGTGCCGGAAATATTCAGCGCCTGAGCAACATTATAAGCGCTCTGGAAGGAGGTCACGACCTCTTTGCTTTTCATCAGTTCACGCAGCTTTGCTTCGTCCGCGCCCAAAGAGGTGGCAATCTTCATTGCGCTCTCTTCGGTAGAGCTTTTCGGCTCTTTCATCAGCGCTTCGTGCAATTCCATGTATTTTTCAGGCATCAGACGCTTGAATGCCTGTGCAACCAGATGGGTGCGCATGGAATCCGGTCCGAGAATCGGGAACTCTTTCAGGACAAAGCGGACATTCGGATCGGCTTTGAGCAGCGCCTGCATATCCGGCATTGCGCGTTTGCAATAGCCGCAATTGTAATCGTAGAATTCAACGATGGTCACATCGCCTTTCGGATTGCCGTAAACGGCATCATTGGCATCGTTGAAAATCGAATCATGATTTTCTGCAATAATCTTGGACTGGCTGTCACGGGCTGATGCAGCCTGTTTTTCTTCCAGAGCGTCCTGCACTTCAAGCATCACTTCCGGATTAGCGATCAGATATTCGCGGACGATTTTCTCAACGGCAGCTTTATCGAGCGGCTTTGCTTCTTGTGCATGGGAAGCTGCAACGGCAGAAACCAGAGCAGCTGCGCCGAAAACAGTGGTAGCTAAACGGCGCTTGAAATGAATGGTCATAGGATCACTCCGGATAAACCGGCCTTGTCGTTCGGGTTAATGGTGGTAGTCCGCCATACTGGCGAAATGTGAAGTTCTGTTACGGAAAACCGGTATTGGTACCGTGGTTTATTTCTTTTTGGTCTTGGTATTGATGATGTCCTGCGCCCGCAGCCAGTCCGGCGAACCGGATTTCAGGCGTGTCTGCGCACGGGTTGCGAAAATCTTGGCCTCATTGATGCGGCCTGCGTAATAATGCTGATCCGCTGTTGCGAGGTCTGAAAGCCCCATCTGGCCGGACTGGCCATAGGCCTGTGCCAGATAGCCGTAACCTTCCGAAAATTCCGGATCTCGAACCATACCCGCTTTAAGCTCACGGATAGCTGCTTCCATATTGGCTTTATTGCCGGTTAGCATCAAAGCGCGGCCATAGCTCATACGGATCAGGCTGGATTTGCGTGGATCAAGCGCGGCAGCCTGTTTGAACTCGGCAGCAGCACCGGCCGGATTATTGGCTTTCAGCAGCATTTCGCCCTTTATTTCGCGGAAATAAGGGTTTTTTGGCTGTTCTTTGATTAATGCATCAATTTTCGGAATGGCATTACGGGGATTGCCATTGAGGAATGTGTAAATCGCATCGCCGTAACGTGCGCCAACGCCACGCGGATTGTTACGGAACATGCGTTGCAGAGAGCCGAGGCCACCGGAATAGGCCGCGATTTTTGCCCGTGCCATATCATGACGAAGCTGCAGGGCTTCCGGGTCTTTTTTCTCAAAATACGGGCTTTGATGAGCCAGAGTTGTCAGATTGGCAATACGGTCACGCGGCAGCGGGTGGCTGATGCGATAGGCATCAACCTGTGTGCCGCTGATCGATAAGGCGCTGGCAAAGCGCTCGAATGTTGTCAGCATGCCTTTGGCGGACTGGCCGGTTTTATTCAGATAATTGATTGCCGAACGGTCAGCTGCTGCTTCTTCCGTGCGCTGATAGGACAGCAGGCTGCGCATGGCGATTTCACCGCCGCCTGCAGCAATACCGCCGCCGGCACCGGCAATGGCGCTGTTACGGGTGGCTGCACCGGCAATCCCCGCACCAAGGCCGAGCAATGTGCCGATAACTGCCATGGTTTTGGCCTGTTTGAGCTGTTCACGCAGACGATCCTGATGGCCGCCGGCAAGATGACCGGTTTCGTGAGCGATAACACCGATAATCTCATTCGGGGTTTCAGACTGGAGCAGGGCACCGGTATTGATAAAGATACGCCGTCCGTCGACAAAAGCGTTGAAGCTCGGGCTGTTGACCAGAATTGTACCGATACGCTTTTTGCCAAGACCTGCGGCATTGAGAATTGGGGTCGTGTAATCGGTAACGAGGGCTTCAATTTCTGCATCACGCACGACCGGTACTGAGCGCGATTGCGCTGAGGCAGTGACTGCGGAACTGGCCAGAATAACGGCGGAAATCATCAGAGAAAGCGGGCGGTGCAGCCTGTTGCGGACGGGAACCGGTGCCGGTGCTGCCGGTTGCGGCGCAGGGGCTGTATACAGAGGTGCGGTTTCGGCCATCAATAAAATCCTGTTTTAAAAACGATCAAGAGCGGTAGCACGGTATCGCATTCGCTCCGGACACTTTCATTTACCGCATGATGTATCCAAACAGGTCAGTTTGGACAGGGACATGCATCAGGTGTGAATCAGCTGCAATATTTATAATGCTGTTCTAGCTTACAGGATGCGAAAAACAGAATGATATATTCCGTCAGGAATCCGCAGTTGTGAACCACAGTTTATTTCATGATATTTCATGATATTTCAGGCCTTTTTTATGACCTGAACTGAAGTCAGGCTTAAGAAGTTTAAAGTTTCGGCTCGTTTTGCTGTTTTATAGCTAATATTTTGTGATTGTTATGCTGTTGTTGCACTGTGCAGTTCGGGCTATGGAACATCCGGTGTTTAAAGCTTAACCGGTTCTGCAGGCTGTTTTTCATAAAGCGGCAGGGCAGGTGTTTTTTGAGGGCAGAGAAGTGAGAGTTTTTTCCTACCGGAGTGAAGTTGATCCGTTTCATGCCATGGATGTGCTCGCTGAAGCGAACCGGCGCCGTGCAGAAGGCGCACCGATGATCTCCATGGCGGTTGGTCAGCCTGCTGATCCGGCACCGCTCCGCGTGCGTGAAGCTGCGCAAAAAGCCCTGATTGACGGTAAAATCGGTTATACGGATGCGCTTGGCCTGATTGGTTTGCGTGAAGCGATTGCGGCCCATTATGCTGAGCAATATGGCGTTGAAGTCAGCCCGCAGCGCATTGCCGTGACGACCGGCTCATCGGCCGCGTTCAATCTGGCCTTTCTGACTTATTTTGATGCCGGAGACCGCGTGGCGATTACCCGTCCGGGTTATCCGGCCTATCGCAATATTCTGAAAGCGCTTGGCGTTGAAGTTGTTGAAATCGGGACCGGTGACGGCGCAAGTGCCAATCTGACCGCCGAAAGCCTGATTGCTGCCCATGCGGAAAAGCCGCTGAAAGGTGTGCTTTTCGCCAGTCCTGCCAATCCGACCGGCGCAATCATTGAAGATGAAGAGTTGAAAGCCATTCTGGAGGCAGCGCGCGAACGCAATATCCGTGTGATCTCCGATGAGATTTATCATCGCCTGACCTATGACCGTCCTGACCAGACTGCGCTGGCCTTTGATGATAGTGTGACGGTGATTAATTCCTTCTCCAAATATTATTGCATGACCGGCTGGCGTATCGGCTGGATGGTGCTGCCGGAAGAGGCAGTACGCCCGAATGAACGTATTGCGCAAAGCCTGTATATTTCTGCACCGGAACTGTCACAGATTGCGGCGATTGAGGCCTTTAAGGCAACGGATGAGCTGGATATTATCAAGCAGCGTTATGCGCTGAACCGCTCTATCCTTGGCGAGCATCTGCCGAAAATGGGGCTGACACTGGCTGCACCGATGGATGGTGCTTTTTACGCCTATTGCGATGTGTCACGTTTTACCAATGACAGCATGGCATTCGCCCGCAAAATGATTGCCGAGATTAATGTGGCCGCTACACCGGGGCTGGATTTTGATCCGCTGGAAGGTCACCGCACAATGCGCTTCTCCTATGCGGGCACAGCTGATGAAATGCGTGAAGCAATGCGCCGGTTGG
>NZ_ANNO01000326.1:0-848 GCF_000409565.1 Pseudochrobactrum sp. AO18b | reverse complement strand
TTTTTTCTATTCTATGGGTTTTATCGGCAGGGCTTAAAAGAAGCCCTTTTTCTGCCACCAGCCGCCGCGTTTAGGCTGCTCTGCCGGTTCTTCCTGCTTTTCAGCCTGACTGATCTGCGAGGTCACAACCGGCTTGGATGCTTCCTGTGTGCTGCTGCGTTTACGGGCAGGTTTTTCTACCTGCTGTTCCGCTGCAGGTTCTGTCACTTCAGTTACAACAACGGCTTCAGCAACTTCGGCCTGTGTTTCTGCAACCGGCTCCGCTGCTTTTTTAGCGCGCGGCTTGCGGGCAGGCTTAGCAGGTTTTTCTGCAGCTTTTTTGCGTGTGGTTTTGGCCGGAGCCTCATCACTCACAGTTTCAGCTTCCGCAACCACAGCCGCTGCAACAACCGGTTCACCGGCAGGTGTTGTCACTTCAACCGCAGTTTCTACAACGGTTTCAGCCGTTGCTTTTGCACCGCGTGGCTTAGCAGGGCGTTTACGGGCAGGTTTTGCAGTCTTCTTCTCGGATTTTGCCTCAGTCTGCGGGGCTGCTTCAGTCTTGGCCGGAGCATCCTGTGTCAGGGCAGCAGCCGGAGCCGCTGATTTCAGCTGCGGGTTAAAGCCCACAAATTCCGGTGAAGGCAGAGGAGCCGAAGCTTTTTTTACTGCCTGTTTATAGGCAGTCAGACGGGTGACAGCTTCATCGCGACTGAAGCCGACAAATTCCACCGCAGGCATGCGGTTGTCATTGTCATATTCACCACGACGGTTTTTACGTCCGCCACGACGGCCACGACGACGCTTCTTGCGACGATCTTCTTCCGACTGGGAAGGTGCGTCATCTGCGTCTGCATCATCGCCTTCAT
>NZ_ANNO01000325.1:0-8652 GCF_000409565.1 Pseudochrobactrum sp. AO18b | reverse complement strand
GCGGCTTCGCCCTGTGTTTCCGAATTGTCGCGTTCACGGGCACCGCGACGGCGACGGCGGCGACGGCTGCGCTTGCGGTCGTCATTATTATCGTCGCGTGTGTTATCTTCATCGCCTGATGTTGCTTCGGTTTCCGCATCATCTTCCACATCGATGATTTCCGGATCATTTTCCTCGTCATAAGGCATGAACTGGATTGTCTGCGGAACCGGATTAACAGGACCGGCAGCCGGTGTGCCCTTATCAATCGCCAGATGCTGATGACCAACGGTTTCATCAATCTGCAGTTCAATTGTCAGGCCGAAACGGCTTTCCATTTCTGCAAGCAGGTGGCGCTTGTGGTTCAGCACATACAGTGCTGTGGCCTGCGGTGCGCGAACAGTAATATTGTTCTGCGAATTGCGCTGCAGGAATTCTTCAATCGAGCGGATGACATAAAGCGCCATCGAGGAATCCGAGCGGATCAGACCTGTGCCTGCGCAATGCGGGCAAGGCTGCATGGTGCTTTCAAGAACCGATGCACGGATACGCTGACGCGACATTTCGAGAAGACCGAAATGCGAAATACGGCCAACCTGAATACGGGCACGATCATCTTTCAGGCAATCTTTCATGCGTTTTTCAACGGCACGATTGTTGCGCTTTTCTTCCATATCAATGAAGTCAACCACAACCAGACCGGCAAGGTCGCGCAGACGCAGCTGGCGCGCAACTTCTTCTGCGGCTTCCAGATTGGTCTGCAATGCAGTTTCTTCAATTGAATTTTCACGGGTTGAACGGCCGGAGTTGACGTCAACCGCTACCAGAGCTTCAGTCTGGTTGATGATGATATAGCCGCCGGATTTCAGTGTAACCTGCGGATGCAGCATCCGGTCGAGCTGGGCTTCAATGCCGTTGCGGGCAAAAATCGGCGTGGTTTCACGGTAAGGCTGGACGACGCGCGCATGGGTCGGCATCAGCATCCGCATGAAATCTTTGGCTTCGCGGTAACCGGCTTCACCGGCAACCAGAATATCCGTGATATCCTTGTTATAAAGATCGCGGATCGAACGCTTGATGAGATTGCCTTCTTCATAGACGAGGGCAGGCGCCTGCGACTGCATGGTCAGCTGGCGGACATTATCCCACATACGCATCAGATATTCATAATCACGGCGCACTTCTGCCTTGGTGCGGTTGGCACCGGCTGTACGCAGGATCACACCCATGCCCTGCGGCACTTCGAGTTCCTTGACGATATCTTTCAGGCGCTTGCGATCCTGAATATTGGTGATCTTGCGTGAAATACCGCCACCGCGTGCAGTATTCGGCATCAGTACGGAATAACGGCCTGCCAGCGACAGATAGGTTGTGAGAGCTGCGCCTTTATTACCGCGCTCTTCTTTAACCACCTGTACCAGAATAATCTGGCGGCGCTTGATAACTTCCTGAATTTTGTAGTGCTTGCGATGCGCACGGTTGCTGCCCGGCAGTTCTTCCATCGCATCTTCAGCGCCGACCGATTCAACCTGATCATCTTCATCATCGTGATCGTCATCGTCGTCACTGTCTGATGCGTGCTGTTTACGCGGTGCTTTTTCACGGATTACCGGCTGATCGGAAGAAGCAGCCATGACGGATGCATTATCATCCGCATCGTCATTTGCCTGTTCCTGAGCGGCATTGAGCAATGCCTGTGCATAGGCTTCCTGCGCTTCGGCAGCGAAGATGCCGACAAATTCAGGTGCCGGTACAGCCGGTGCCGCAGCATGATCTCTGCTGTTGTTGTGATGACGGTGACGACCGGAGCCGCGACGGTCATTGTGACCACGGCGATTGCGGCGTGGTGCTTCTTCACGCTCTTCATCATCTTCATCACGTGCAGCGCGGGCTTCTGCTTCCAGCAGCGCTTTACGGTCAGCTTCCGGAATCTGGTAATAGTCCGGATGAATTTCGGAGAAGGCGAGGAAGCCATGGCGGTTGCCGCCATATTCCACAAAAGCAGCCTGCAATGATGGCTCAACGCGGGTTACGCGTGCCAGATATACATTGCCTTTTAACTGCTTCTTATGCTCAGATTCAAAATCGAATTCTTCGATCTTGTTACCGCGCACCACTACGACGCGCGTTTCCTCCGGGTGGGAGGCATCGATAAGCATTTTGTTCGACATAAGTGTTTTTCCTTCCGGCGGAAAAACGCAAATCAAGAGGAACCGGAGACGCTTCGGGAGCGCCGGTTCGTATATATTCGCGGTTGCCGGATAAATTAAGGTTCGCCGGAACGCAGAGTACAGTCTTCACGCGCTGATGCCTTGCGGCAATCGCGATTTTCAGGCTGGCAATGGTCAAGTCTGCGTGACCCATAGCGGTTCCGATCGAAACGACCTCGAAAGACCTGATAAACAGGCCGATTATAGTGCCGCACAAATCCCAAAGGATAAAATATGCAGCAATTCAAAAGTGTTGCGGCATTGTAAACTGCGTTTCTTACAACGCGTGATGCCGCAGATAACAGATTGCCGATTATGATTTCTCACATAGTCCGCAGTCTTTATGAGCAGTGGCCGGGGGAACCGTGCCAGTGCTGAATCCTTGTTCAGTTACGCTGAGCCGCCGGATAATCTTTCAAATCAGAATTATCACAAACGGCCGTTCTGCAGTTTTCTGACGGTTGTAACGTCAGGTTCTGAGCTGATCTGCCACGATAAGAGCCTGTCCGCGGGTGTTAACCGGACGCTGGACAGAGAATGATTCCGATGGCGGATCTGTAACCTGATAATGCTTTTAGGACCTGATCGCCCCTCTGACAAGCAGAATATAATAATGCGTCACACTCCGTTCAAACTAATCAGGCATGAATTTTATAATTTCGACATTTATCTCAATGTTTTAGAGTGATTTTCTGATGTCGCTGACACGGGATTTAAGTGAAGATACGGCGGGCGGAATCTAAGCCGGCTTTATTTCATGCGTGATTTGTGCACGCAGCTTTGTCAGTTGCCGGTTGCGACGGGAAATGGCATTGAAATTTTGTAATCATGAATGCCGGATGCAGAGGCAGATTTGATGAAATTTGCAAAGGCTTCATTAACGATAAAGCTCTAGCATATCTGTGTTACGGGCGGTTGCAGCATCCGGCAAGAGCGGGTGAGGCAGTGTGGTTTTTCTGAAACAGGAGAAATGAAACTGCTCAGACGTCACCGAACTGCCGCAAAGGCAATCATAATGCCCGATCACGGGCGGGTGTTCGTAAATGCTGATTTGCGGGCAGGGGATTGCAAACTATGTGCAGGATCTGAACGAATCTCAGCTTTGCAATAATTTGATCGAGACGATGTTTTTACGAATTCTGACAGCCAATCTTTTTTCTTTAAAACCGGCTTTTCGCAAGTTTTTGCGGCGGCAGGCGCTGCTTTCGGCTTTTGTGGCAATAATACCGATAAATTCTGCATTTTCAGCGCAGGGCGGCAAATCTGAACTCTCTGCACTGACCTTCAAAATGGCCGGTGATGATCTGCGCAGCCGTATCGTGGTTATGTTTGACAATGAGCCGAATGTAGAGACGCATCTTCTGGAGCGTCCGCATCGTCTTGTGATCGACCTGCCGGAAACCAGTTTCGGTTTTGACAAGGAATCACTGACACCGCGCGGTCTGATTTCCGAGGTGCGCTACGGATTGATTGCGCAGACGCGGTCGCGATTGATTCTCAATGCCAAAGGGCCTTTCAAAGTTGAAAAACTGGAAGTTGTAAAAAACGAATCTTCGTCCGGCTATCGTATGGTTGCTGATATTGTTGCCAGTTCCGACCGAGAATTTGCGCAGGCTCTTGCCGATCAGAAAGTGACTACGGCCTCATTAAATGCGGACACTGGCGGGGCATCTCCTGCCATCAGCGATACGCTTGGCTCAAGCCACCAGTTTACTGTGATGATTGATCCCGGACATGGCGGCATCGACAGCGGCGCGGAAAGTGTGAGCGGCACGCTGGAAAAGAATGTGACGCTTGCTTTCGGGCGCGAGCTTCGTGATGAACTCATGAAGAACAAGAATATCAATGTTCTCATGACCCGTGAGGATGATACTTTCCTGCGGCTCGGAGAGCGGGTGCGTCTGGCGCGCCAGCATGAGGCGGATCTGTTTATCTCGCTTCATGCCGATACGATCCGTCATAAGGATATACGCGGCGCAACGGTCTATACATTGTCTGACAAGGCATCGGATGATGTGGCCAGAGCTATGGCGGAACGCGAGAATAATTCTGATGCCAGTGCGGGTATTTACAGTGAAGAAGCGCCGGTTGTTCATGATATCCTCATGGAGCTGACCCAGCGTGAAACGCATTCTTTTTCGCTGAATTTTGCTGACGGGCTGGTCAAATCTCTGCAGGGCAAGGTTAATCTGATTAATAATCCTCATCGTTTTGCCGGATTTCAGGTGTTGCGTGCACCGGATGTTCCTTCGGTTCTCGTCGAAATCGGATATTTGTCGAATAAAGATGATGAGAAACTGCTGAAAGATGCTTCATGGCGCAAACGTGCGGTGGAGCGTATTTCCCATGCAGTGGATAAATATTATACGCTGCGCAACAATGTTCAGGCGCAGCCGTAAATTCTGTGAGAGCTGCGTCAAAAGCGTCACAGAAATGAATAAAGAGTTAAAAACAGTAAATTCATCTTGTCTTTGACGTATTTGCTGTTCACTACCACGCTGTTGGTCTGGTTTAACACCGGATCAGGGCTCAGGTCAGGGCTCAGAGATGAATGGCTTGGAAGGGTTCATCAGGTTGAAAACAATTTTACGCTGCAAAGCCTGCTAAAATTGCCTGTGAATTTTTACCGGAGCGGATTACGTCCAAATTGGATCGCGGCATTCGTTCTGGATTCTTTAGTAGCCGCATTATCACGGTCGTCAAATTGATCCAATTTGACTGTGAAATGCTCTAAGTTAATGATATGTAGCAGATAATCTGAAACGGACACCGGATAAAATATGGTACGGCTCATCGGATATTTTTTCGGCATCGGAACGGTGCTGATGCTGATCGTTGCGGGAGGCGTTGCCTTCTATGTCGGCAGCATAAGCAAGGACTTGCCGGATTATGAAGTGCTGGCCAAATATGAGCCGCCGGTAACAACGCGCGTGCATGCCGCAGACGGTAGTCTGATGGCGGAATATTACAAAGAACGCCGCATGTTCCTGCCGATTCAGGCGGTTCCTGATCGTGTGAAAGCAGCCTTTGTTTCTGCGGAAGACAAGAGCTTTTATCAGCATCACGGGCTGGATTATCTCGGCCTTACCCGTGCGGTCTCCACCAATATTGTCAACAAGCTGACCGGTAATGACCGTCGCCCTGTGGGCGCGTCGACCATTACGCAGCAGGTTGCCAAAAATATGCTGCTCACTTCCGAGCAGACCTATGACCGTAAAATCAAGGAAGCGATTGTTGCGCTGCGTATGGAGCGTACTTTCAGTAAAGACCAGATTCTTGAGCTTTATCTCAATGAGATGTTCTTCGGTATGGGCGCTTACGGTATTGCCGGTGCTGCGCTGACCTATTTCGACAAGTCCGTCAATGAACTGACCATCAGCGAATCTGCCTATCTTGCAGCACTCCTCAAAGGCCCTGCCAATTATCATCCGTATCGTTATGCCCAGCGCGCGATTGAACGCCGCAACTGGGTGATCGATCGTATGCAGGAAAATGGCTATATTTCTGTTGAGGATGCAAAAGAAGCCAAAGAAACACCGCTGGGTGTGAAGCCGCATAATGCGGATGGCCGTCTGTTTGCCAGTGAATATTTTGCTGAAGAAGTGCGTCGTCAGATTGTAACCCGTTACGGCAATGCTTCGCTGCTTGAAGGCGGGCTTTCCGTGCGCACAACGCTTGATCCGCAATTGCAGGTCATGGCGCGTAAAACATTGCATAACGGTTTCATCCGTTATGATGAGGCGCAAGGCTATCGCGGCCCTGTCAAACATCTCAATCTGAGCACAGACTGGGGTCAGGAACTGGGTGAAGTTGCCGGTCTGACCGACGTGCCGGAATGGCATCTGGCTGTTGTGCTGGACGCCACACCGGATGCGCTGGAAATCGGATTGCAGCCGGCCCGTGATCCGTCCGGCAAGATCAGTGAAGAACGGGCGACCGGCCGCGTTGCCGCTGCGGATATGAAATGGGCGATGCGCATGAATATCGGCGGCAAGCGCTCGACAGCGAAATCACCGGCAGGTGTGCTTGAGGTCGGCGATGTGATTTATGTGGAGAAAAAAGGCGAGGGCAGCGATGCTTACCGTCTGCGTCAGGTGCCGAAAATCTCCGGCGCGCTGGTTGCGATGGATCCGCATACCGGCCGCGTGCTGTCTATGGTGGGTGGCTTCTCCTATGCGCAGTCGGAGTTTAACCGCGCTACGCAGGCCTATCGCCAGCCGGGTTCGGCCTTCAAACCGTTTGTCTATGCGGCAGCACTGGATAATGGCTATACGCCGGCATCCGTGGTGCTTGACGGCCCGATTTCTGTCGACCAGGGCGGTTCGCTCGGCGTCTGGAGCCCGAAAAACTATTCCGGCAAATTCTCCGGTCCTTCAACCCTGCGCTATGGTATCGAACAGTCCCGTAACCTAATGACCGTGCGTCTGGCACAGGATATGGGCATGAAGACCGTTGCGGAATATGCAGAGCGTTTCGGTGTTTATGACAAGATGATGCCGGTGCTTTCCATGTCGCTTGGTGCCGGTGAAACCACTGTGCTGCGCATGGTAACCGGCTATTCGATCATGGCCAATGGCGGACGCTCGATCACGCCTTCAATGATTGACCGCGTGCAGGATCGTTACGGCAAGACTATTTTCAAGCATGATATGCGTCAGTGCCAGAATTGTAATGCGGAAGAGTGGAACAATCAGGAAGAGCCCGAGCTTGTTGACGAGCGCGATCAGGTGCTCGACCCGATGACCGCCTATCAGATTACATCGATGATGGAAGGTGTTGTTCAGCGTGGTACTGCACGTATGCTGCTGAGCCTGAACCGTCCGATTGCCGGTAAAACCGGTACGACAAATGATGAAAAAGATGCGTGGTTTGTCGGTTTCACGCCGGATATGGTTGTCGGTCTGTATCTCGGTATGGATCAGCCTGCACCGCTCGGCCGCGGCGGTACAGGTTCCGGCCTTGCTGTGCCGGTGTTCAAGGATTTCATGACCGTGGCAATGCAGGGAGCGCCGAAAGTGGACTTCCGTGTGCCTGAAGGCATGACCATGATTGCAATCAACCGCCGTACCGGTATGCGTGCAACGCCGGGTGGCCCTGATGTGATTATGGAAGCCTTTAAACCGGGAACAGGCCCAGCTGACAGCTATTCTGTGATCGGTGCCGACAGCTTCCAGGAAGGCTCACCGGTGCAGCCGCAATCGCCGCAGGCGAATAAGGCAATTAATTCCGGATCTGGCGGTCTTTATTAAGCCTGCCCTGAGCCTGAAATATTGACAGGCTTAAACACAATCAGCATACAGGCTTCATGAAAAAATGCCTGTATGCTTTTGTATTTAAAGCTCAGGTTTGACTGCGAAATTATTAAGACTGACAAAGGAGCCGCAGCTATGCGTGCCGAGATTGAGAACTTGGTTGACGAAATCAAGCAGGCCATAAGCCTGCTGAGGAGGCATCTTTGACTGGGATCAGTCACTGAAGAAACTCGAATATCTGAACAGCCGTGCTGAAGATCCGACCCTGTGGAATGACCCGCAGGAAGCACAGAAGCTGATGCGTGAACGCCAGCAGCTGGATGACAGCATTAACAGTATTCTGGCGCTGACCCGTTCGCTCGATGATAATATCGAGTTGATCGCGATGGGTGAAGAAGAGGGCGATAAGTCCATCATCACCGATGCGGAAAACGGTATTCGCGAGATCAAGGCGGAACTCGACAAGCGTCAGATTGAAATGCTGCTCAGCGGTGAAGCTGACGGCAATGATGCTTATCTGGAAGTTCATGCCGGTGCCGGTGGTACGGAAAGTCAGGACTGGGCGTCCATTCTGCTGCGCATGTATTCGCGCTGGGGTGAGCGCGACGGCCGTAAGGTGGAAGTTCTGGAAGTTCAGGCAGGGGAAGAAGCGGGTATTAAATCCGCAACCATCCTCGTGAAAGGCCATAATAGCTACGGTATGCTGAAAACGGAATCAGGCGTGCATCGTCTGGTGCGTATTTCGCCGTTTGACTCCAATGCCCGCCGCCACACTTCCTTTGCCAGTATCTGGGTCTATCCGGTGATCGACGATAATATTGAAGTCGAAGTGTCGGAATCCGATGTCCGTATTGATACTTACCGCGCCTCCGGTGCCGGTGGTCAGCACGTTAACACCACAGATTCGGCGGTTCGTATTACGCATATTGCCACCGGTATTGTGGTGCAGTGTCAGACCCAGCGTTCACAGCATAAAAACCGTGAACAGGCCTGGTCGATGCTCCGTGCGCGTCTTTACGAAGAAGAGCTGAAGAAGCGTGAAGAAGCCGCCAATGAGGTGAATTCTTCCAAGACAGATATCGGCTGGGGACACCAGATCCGTTCTTATGTCATGCAGCCTTATCAGCTGGTTAAAGACCTGCGCACCGGTGTTGAAAGCACAAGTCCGGACGATGTACTGGATGGTGATCTGGATGAGTTTATGGAAGCTG
>NZ_ANNO01000324.1:0-5189 GCF_000409565.1 Pseudochrobactrum sp. AO18b | reverse complement strand
TGCGGAACCGGGCCGGTGATGAAAGGATCAATTCCGGCAAAACTGGCAGCGGTGTTCAGATCAACCGCGCCTTCGTGGAATCTGGCATCATAAATCTGATCCGGCATTGGCGGCATCGGCTGAGCGGTGACACTCTTCTCAGATTTCAGCATGGTCAGGGATGTGTCAGGCAACGGAGCCTGAGCCGGCAGAACAGATGCAGCCAAAGCACCGGCAATCAGCACACCTGCACTCACACCATAGCCGATGAGACCGGCAAGCAGAAAATTGCCTGCGCGGGACGGCAAACGCAGTCGCGCAACCGATGCGGAGAGTGGTGAGAGATAACGGGTCATGATCTTACCTGTGACTGACATAGTCTTATCCCGTAAAGCCTGCTGTTCGTTCTGCTTTTCATCAAATAAAAGCAGCTCTGTGATATTATCTCAGACAGATTTGCGGGTTTTGTATGGCAGAATAAGCTGCCTTTACTGCCTCGCAATTACCGTCTGAGCGGATCACTTGCAGAGCGGTTCTAGTAAAGTTGAAGCGTAGAACCGCTCTGTCTTATTTTTATTTCGCATTATCCAACGCAAAACCGGTTCCCACTTTTGCTGGAAATGCTGCAACTATAACAAACTGTGCGGACGGGTAAAACTATTCTGGACTGTTGCGCAGATCATACACCGTAACAGAGTTAATAAAGGGTTTCCGTGCCGGATTTTTTTCGGTCTTCAACCGAGTTTACGGGCGGCTTCAAGCACAGCCTCGGCATGACCGGCAACTTTTACCTTGCGCCAGACCTGTGCGATTTTTCCGTCTTTGCCGATCAGGAAGGTGGAGCGCTCAATGCCCATATATTTACGACCATACATGCTCTTTTCTACCCAGACACCATAAGCATTGCTCAGAGCTTTTTCTTCATCAGCAAGAAGCTCAATGGTAAGATCATGTTTATCGATAAATTTGTCATGCTTGCGTACGCTGTCAGGGGATACGCCGATAATGCTGACATTGATGGCATTAAATTCCGGTTTCAATGCGCTGAAGTCAATTGCCTCGCGGGTGCAGCCGCTGGTGTCGTCTTTCGGATAAAAATACAGCACATAGGCTTTACCCTGAAGAGCAGCAGATGAAAGCGTGTCATCACCGTTTTTAGGCAGGGAAAATGCCGGAGCCGGATCACCTGCCTGCAAAGCAATTGCGGCAACATTATCTGTCGGGTTGGTCATAAGTGTGCCTTTCTTCATCCTTATGGGAGCAAGGACTGAGCGTGTTACGTTTCATCTGATCCGCGACACCCGCTCTGCCTGTTATTCATGTGAATGGTTGAGGATGTGTTCTACAATGATTCTGCACGAGGATTAATGTTGTGCCGGATAATAGAAAAACTCAAAGCATCCGGTGTCATTTTTCCGGGGGTAGGTGATTTGATTTATTTCCGCGACTTGTAATCATGTGTTGTTTCTGAAATTTTGTCAGTTAATCAGGGTTTTGAAATAACGATTCATCAATGACAGCAATCTGATCTGTTTTATATTGATGAGAAATGACAGAATTTCTTTTGAAAATTATGCAGTTCAGGTGCAGCCAATCCGGATAGTGATTTAAGTTTTTGAAAGAAAAGCCAAGAAAAATCCGCTTTAACAAGCGTGACATACAGCATCTTGATCAGTATCCGTCATCCGGTGCGGGGCCTGAGAATAAAGCTGTGCTGAAAGACTGCCCTGATTATAAGACCGGCTTACACAACAGAGCGGCCCGCAAGGCAGCGCGCAGAAAGCGCAAAGGCTTTATTGCGAAATGCTGGCGCGCTTTTATTTCTGTCAGTTTTGCATTGATTGTGCTGGCAGGCATTGGTTTTCTCGTACTGCGTACCGGTATCAGCAGCGATATGTTGCGCGATGAAGCACAGCAGAGATTGCAGGAAATCTTAGGACCTGATGCCGGTGTGTCGATCAGCAAGGCGCAGGTTTCGCTGGACGGTAACAGACATCTGGCAATTGAAGCGCGTGATGTTGCTCTGAACAGTCGCATTCAGGATGTGTCCGTAGAAAAGCTGGGCGTTGTCAGGCTGGGGCTGGCACCTTTGCCGCTGCTGACCGGCTCAGTTCAGGTTGCCCAGATTGAAATCGGCGATGCTTTAATCCGCCTGCAAGAGGGTGAAACCAAGCCGAAGCCTTTTATCCGTTTGCCGTTTAATGACAGGGGACTGGTCGATTTTGATCAGCTGTCGCGTGAAGTTTTTTCCGGTATTGATCAGACGCTGGCACTGCTGGATATGCGCGGCACAAAAGCAATTGCATTGCATGATGTGACATTTGCTTTTCGCGCTATGGAGAAAGATCAGGAAATCCTGATCCGTAATGCGCAGGTCAGGCAGAACGGGCAGAAAGTTACGCTGGATGCCGAATTTGTCTGGCAGGGCAAAAGCACGGCTTTGCAGGCGGAAATGATCCGTTCCGATGATCCCGCACATGCTTCTAACTTCTCTCTAACGCTGGATAATATTCCGGTCAGCCTTGGCTCACCGGAAGAGGTCATGCCGCAAATGGGCAATGACCGGCCAAATCCGGCTTATTTCCATGTGAACAGCACGGCATCTCTGGCTTTAACCGGACAAGCCTCTACCGAGGTGCAAAAGGAAACCCTCTCCGGTAAGCTGACGCTTGATGATGCTGTCGTGGATATGGGACGTGAGCGCGGCATCAAAGGCAATATGGCGCTGTCTTTTGAGCATATCGCCGGTGGCGAGAAACTTGAGATTAAGGCGCTTGATCTCAATCTTGGCGGCTTATCCACGATGCTTGAAGGTGCATTCGGGGTAGAGCCGGTTGCTGAAACAGAAAGTGCAGCGCAAAAAATCCGCGAACAGGCAGCGCGGATTGCGAATGGTGAAATGCCAGCTGCAGGGCAGCAGGCAGACACTCTGCCTGTTTTGAAGAGTGCACGATCTGCGATCGCGCAAACGGAAACCGATATTGCGGAGAAACCGGCTTACCGTTTTGAGCTGGTGTCCAGAAAAGCCGTCAGTGCGCCGGAAAACTCTGCCGAAGCGCCTTTGCCATTCGGCGTGAAGATTGCCGGTCGTCTGATGCAAAATGCCAGCCGCGTTGATTTCAATGATCTGAATGTCAAAACAGATTCCGGTGAGTTGTATGGACAGGGACGGATGATCTTTGGTCATGGCTCTCCGGCGATGATTTTTATGCTGCGCATACCGGGTATGCCGGTCGCACAGGCCAAGCAGCTCTGGCCGCTCAATGTGGCTGACGGCGCGCGCGACTGGGTGCTGAAAAACCTGTTTGGCGGTCATATGACCGAAGGCCGGATTGATATTGCACTGCCTGCCGGTCACTTCAACGGACCGGGGCTGCCGCCGGATTTGACAGAATCCGATATCAAGGCTGATTTCAGGGTTGAAGGCACACGGTTTGACGTGATCGGTGAGATACCGCCGGTGCGTGATGCAACAGGCACGATTGCGGTGCGCGGTGCGCATACAACCATCAAGCTTGAAAAAGGTACGGCCTTTACACCGGTTAATCGTCAGATCAATGTGGATGGCGGAACATTGTTCGTGCCTTGGGGACGTCAGCGTCCGGTGATTGCAGATCTTGATCTGGATCTCAGCGGTGAGGCGCAGGCGATAACAGAGCTTGTTGGCTATAAGCCGATCAATGCCTTGCGCAAATTGCCTTTCAGCGCTGAGGATCTCAGCGGCAATGTGAATGCGAAAGTAAAAGTGGCGTTTTCGGTTACCAAAGATGCGCCAAAGGATAGTCTGAAATGGCAGGCTGATCTGGCTTTCAGCGATGTGACTTTGAAAAAGCCGTTTAACGGTCAGAATGTGACGCAGGCCAAAGGCAATCTGAGCGTTAATGATGATGTGGCTAAAATCGATGCGACTGCACGGCTGAATAATATTCCGGCCAAGCTGGCACTGGTTGAGCCTTTGGCGGATACAAATATCAAGCGTCAGCAAAATATCCGGCTGGAGCTGGATGATAAAACGCGTGAGACGTATTATCCGGGACTGAACGATATTTTTAAAGGCCCGCTGACGCTGGATCTGGGTGAGGAACAGGGCGAGATGCGCAAAATCTCCGCTGACCTCGGTAAGACGCAGGTTAATCTGCCATGGCTCGGCTGGAAAAAAGGCACAGGTATTCCTGCAAAACTGACAATGGATGTGAGACTGCCGAAGGAAGGCAAAGGGCCGGTACTGGTTCGTAACTTTGTCTTTGATGGTACCGGTTTTCATGTCAGCGGTGATCTGACGCTTGAAAATAATGAATTGCAGAGCGCGAATATCCGCAAGCTCAATCTGACGCGTAATGATGATCTCAGCCTTGAAGTGCGCAAATCCGGTAATGGCTTCCGTGCGGATGTCCGTGGTACGGCTTTTGATGCGCGGGCGCTGATCCAGCAGGCGGTTTCAGGCAATACGGATGAAAAGAAAGCCGGCCAAAGCAAAAACGGGGTGATGCCGCGCATTGTCGTCAATGCACAGATTGATGATGTGAAAGGTTTCTATGATGAGAGCCTGCGCAATGTCACCGTGTCTTATGAAACAGCAGGGGCAAAAGTCTCCGGCGTGTCACTGAATGCGGTGACCGGAAATGGTGCACAGGTCAGTGCGACATCCAGCAATCAGAAAGGTGCGAGCTCTGTGGCGCTGAGTTCGGCCAATGCCGGAGCGGTGCTGCGCTTCTTTGATTTTTACGACAAGATGCGCGGTGGCAGAATTACCGTTAATCTGACCTCGCAGGGCACGGGGCCGCTTTATGGCGCGATTGATGCCCGTGATTTTTCGGTCATTAATGAGCCTCGTCTGGATAAGCTGGTTTCCACCAGCTCCAATGGCGGTAAGAGCCTCAATCAGGCAGTGCGCGGTAATATTGATGTGACGCGGGTCGATTTCGAACGCGGCTATGCGCAGATTGAAAAGGGCTCAGGTTATCTGACGCTGAAGAACGGTGTTCTTCGCGGCCCGCTGATTGGTGCGACTTTTCAGGGCATTCTCTACGACCGCAACGGCAATATGGCCGTTACCGGCACATTCATGCCTGCCTATGGTCTGAATCGTTTATTTGGTGAAGTGCCGGTACTGGGCGCAATTCTCGGCAATGGCCGCGACCGTGGTCTGATCGGGATTACCTATAAGCTGGCAGGCAATGCCAAGCAGCCGAATATTATCGTCAATCCGA
>NZ_ANNO01000323.1:0-2606 GCF_000409565.1 Pseudochrobactrum sp. AO18b | reverse complement strand
GGATTACTCCGCGCTTTTTGCGTATTTGTATTATCGCTGGTTTTATTCCGGACGTACCAGAATGTGCTTTTTCTTGCCCAGCGACAGTTTGATGATACCGTCTTCGGTAACGTCACCGGCAGTGATACCGGCGCGTTCATCCTGAACAGCCACATCATTGATGCGCACAGCACCGCCCTGAATATGACGACGTGCTTCACCGTTAGACGATGCAAGACCCGCTTTAACCAGCAGAGCCTGAATGCCGAGACCAGCTGACAGCTCGTCTTTGGCAATGCTCAGGCTTGGCAGATTGTCAGAAATTGCACCTTCTTCAAAAGTTTTACGTGCAGTTTCCGCAGCCTGTTCCGCAGCTTCACGGCCATGCAGCATGGCAGTGATTTCGGTGGCCAGAATCTTCTTGGTCTCGTTGATTTCCGAACCGCCAAGTGCTGCCAGACGCGCAATCTCATCCATAGGCATAGTGGTGTAGAGCTTGAGGAAGCGTTCTACGTCGGCATCTTCAGTATTACGCCAGTACTGCCAGAAGTCGTAAGCACTCAGCATGTCAGCATTGAGCCAGACAGCGCCATTGAGCGACTTGCCCATTTTCGCACCGGAAGAGGTGGTCAGTAGCGGCGAAGTCAGTGCGTAGAGTTGCGGCGTGCCCATGCGGTGACCGAGATCAATACCATTGATGATATTGCCCCATTGGTCGGAACCACCCATCTGCAGGCGCATATCGTAGCGCTTGCTGAGCTCAACAAAGTCATAAGCCTGAAGGATCATGTAGTTGAATTCGAGGAAGGACAGCGACTGTTCACGATCAAGGCGGGTTTTAACCGAGTCAAAGGACAGCATGCGGTTGACGGAGAAATGACGGCCGACATCACGCAGGAACTCGAGATAGTTGAGACCTGCCAGCCAGTCGGCATTATTGACCATCAGCGCGTCGGTTTTGCCTTCGCCGAAAGTGAGGTAATTGGTGAAAACCTTTTTGATACCGGCAATATTGTCGGCAATGGTTTCAACCGTCATCAGCTTGCGGGCTTCTTCTTTAAATGACGGATCACCGACCATACCGGTGCCGCCGCCCATCAGCGCAACCGGACGGTGGCCGGTTTTCTGCATCCAATGCAGCATCATGATCTGAATGAGGCCGCCCGCATGCAGACTGGATGCTGTCGGGTCGAAGCCAATATACGCAGTCACAGTTTCCTTGGTGAAGAGTTCATCCAGACCTGATTCATCAGAAACCTGATGAATGAAGCCACGTTCGGAAAGTGTGCGTAGAAAATCGGACTTAAAGCCGGACATTGATTTTTCCTGTCTGACAAAGGATTGTGATATGGGAAGACCCCAGAGAGCAGGCCGTGAATATTATTCCGGTGACTGACACAATCCAGCGTTTAACATTATTGCAGGGCAAATCACAATAAAGGTGTGACATCGTAAAAGGCGATTTTATCGCAAATTGCTGTCGTTTTGTGCCGTTTGTGTGGTTTATGTAACCTGCGTGTACCTGCCAACTGTGCAAAACCGGAAATATTGAAAACGGAAAGACAAAGATGACTGCACTCTATCGCGCACTCGGATTGATGAGCGGCACCTCTATGGATGGTATTGATCTGGCGCTGATCCGGACAGACGGTGAGCAGGTAGTTGAGCGCATTGCTTCCGGTAGCATGAATTACTCCGATGCTTTCCGCGCTCGTTTGAAACAGGGGCTTGTCGATGCCCGAAGCATCACGCAGCGTGATGAGCGTATTGGTATTCTTGAAAAACTTGAGCATGATCTGACATTGCTGCATGCTGTTGCTGTACAGGACTTTCTGTTTGCACAAGGTCTGAGCGCAGATGATGTTGATGTCATCGGTTTTCACGGGCAGACGGTGCTGCATCGCCCTGATGATGTGCTGACCGTGCAGATTGGTGACGGGGCGTTGCTGGCACAGGAAACCGGCATTGATGTGGTTTATGATATGCGCGCTGAGGATATGCGCCATGGCGGGCAGGGTGCGCCGCTGATCCCCGCTTACCATGCGGCTTTGGCACATAATCTGGAGCAGCAGCCGGATATGCCGGTTGTCTTCGTCAATATTGGCGGGATTTCCAATCTGACCTATGTCGATGAGACAGGGCGATTAGCTGCTTTTGACAGTGGCCCTGGCAATATGCTGATCGACCAGTGGATGGAAATGCACGGGCAGGGCAGTTTTGATGCCGGTGGTGCGCTGGCACTGAGTGGTAAGACAGATGCGGCATTGGCCGCGCATTATCTGGGCAATGCATTTTTCACCGGTAATCAGCGCCGCTCACTGGATCGCGGAGATTTTGCTGTGCCTTCAATCGGTGTTGTATCGGTTGAGGATGGTGCCCGCACATTGGCCTATGTGGCAGCGGCTTCGATCCTGCAATCGGCATCCCATCTGCCGCAAAAGCCTCGTAGCTATGTTGTGAGTGGCGGCGGACGTAAGAACGCGGCAATTATGGCCGAGCTGACTGCCTTGGCTCAAGTTGAAGGTGCGGTGGTGATTGATGCAGATACAGCAGGGCTGGATGGTGATTCTATGGAGGCTGAAGCCTGGGGCTATCTGGCTGTGCGTAGCCTCAATGGTCTGCCCCTG
>NZ_ANNO01000322.1:0-6081 GCF_000409565.1 Pseudochrobactrum sp. AO18b | reverse complement strand
GTTCTTTTGATTTTGTCGTTGCGATTTTATTAGCGCAGACGCTGCTTTTTTGCTTTATCAGCGCAAGCGCTTCTGGCGAACCTCTGTCAACTCGCCCATCAGGCGGCGATCCAGATATTCCGAACATTCCGCAATCAGTTCATCGCCCATGCCGGAGAAGAAGTGATTGGCACCGGCCATCGTGTTCTGAGTGATGGTGATACCCTTCTGGGTTTTCAGCTTATCAACCAGAACCTGCACATCCTTCGGCGGAGCAACCTTATCCTGATCACCATGAATGATCAGACCCGATGAAGGGCACGGTGCGAGGAATGAGAAATCATAGGTGTTCGGCTGTGGTGCAATCGACATGAAACCTTCGATCTCAGGGCGACGCATCAGCAACTGCATGCCGATCCACGCACCGAAGGAATAACCGGCAACCCAGCAGGTTTTGGAATCAGGATGCAGCGACTGCACCCAGTCCAGTGCGCTTGCCGCATCGGACAATTCACCCGCGCCGTGATCAAACTCACCCTGACTGCGTCCGATTCCGCGGAAGTTAAACCGCAGAGTCGTGAAATTGCGGCTCTGGAACATGTAAAACAGATCATAAACGATCTTGTTATTCATGGTGCCGCCGAATTGCGGATGCGGATGCAGGATGATGGCGATTGGTGCATTCTTCTCGCTTGAAGGCTGATAACGCCCTTCAAGGCGACCCGCAGGACCATTAAAGATGACTTCTGGCATATGTACTCCGCTATAACCGCCGGGTTGCGTGACCAAATGGCCGGTTCGCAACACAAGTGTCGTATTTGTTATTTATAAGCCTGATTGTTACCAATCATGACTTTACGGCTTAAATTCTGAGCAAATCCTTGACTGTTTCGCTCATAAATCTTACAACCGACTTTAGAATCTTTCAAAACTGGAGGGTGTAAAAAAACACTCATGCAGCTTAATAGTCTGCTCTGGTTTGAAATTTCAAGATAATTGCGCGTTTAACGCAAATATGGTGCTTCGCGAAAGAGTCTGCAATGCCAAAGCCGCGTATCTATTTCGATTATAATGCCAGTGCGCCGCTGAGTGAAGCCGCGCGTGAGGCTGTGGTCGCGGCATTGAATGTGACAGGCAATCCGTCTTCTGTGCATCAGGAAGGCCGTGCAGCGCGCGCGCTGGTTGAATCCGCACGACGTGACGTGGCAGCCCTTTGCGGTGCGAAGCCGGATCATGTGTTTTTCACCTCCGGTGCAACCGAAGCAGCAAACACATTGCTGACACCGCTTTATAAGATGGGGCGCTCGGAACTGCGCCTGTCGCATCTTTATGTCTCAGTGACTGAGCATCCTTGCATGTTATCAGGCGGGCGTTTTGCTGCGGAAAATATGACTGTGTTGCCGGTTGATCATCAGGGCATTGTTGATCTTGATGTGCTGGAACAGGCGTTAAAAGCGCATGATAAATCCAAAGGCCTGCCGCTGGTGGCAATCCAATGGGCGAATAATGAGACAGGTGTTATTCAGCCGGTAGAGAAAATCGGCGCGCTGGTAAAAGCTGCCGGTGGTTTCTTCATTGTCGATGCCGTGCAGGCTGCAGGGCGCATCGCGCTCGATATTGCTGCAGCCTCGGCTGACTATCTTATTCTCTCTTCCCACAAAATCGGCGGCCCTAAAGGCGTTGGTGCTGTGGTTGCGATCTCTGATCTGGTTATGCCGTCTGCGCTGGTTCGCGGTGGCGGGCAGGAGAAAGGGCATCGTGCCGGTACTGAAGCACTGCCGCTGATCTCAGGATTTGGTGCAGCAGCGCGCGAGGCCTTGGCAGCACAGCAGGAGGGCAGCAATCTGCCGCGCTGGTCGGATGCAATCCGCACTGTGATTGAAAGTGGTGTGCGCAGGCTGGCAGATGATGTGCTGGTGCATGGAGATGCCGTGCCGCGCCTGCCGAATACGAGTTTTATTTCCTTGCCCGGTATGAAGGCTGAGACCATGCAGATCGCTTTTGATCTGGGCGGTATTGCACTTTCTGCCGGTTCGGCCTGTTCTTCAGGTAAGGTTGGCGCAAGCCATGTGCTTGCGGCGATGGGCTATGAGGATGAATGCGGTGCATTGCGCGTCTCGACAGAAAAGTCGGCGACAATGCAGGACGCGGAAGCATTTCTGACGATTTTCGAAAGACTGGTAGCCAGACGGGATCAGACACGCAGTCAGGTTCAGGCACAGTTTTCGGGCGAATCGGAAAATAATGCCGCCTGAGAGGGCAGGTATTTCTGAATGGCCATTGTGGTTTTACGCACAGTAATGTGATGCAAAACCGGCCGGAGTTCAAAGTCTGAAGCGGTGCTCTTTAAAACATCGCCAGCTGACAGGCTTTTACAGCGCATCAATGCGCACTATATGTTTATGACAGCAAAATCTTTGCTGCCATAGCGTTTTTAACTGTCGGGCCTTGACCCTGACAAGGATGGAGAACGGCGATGCCTGCAGTGCAGGAAACGATCGATCAGGTCGCCACGCTTGACGTGGACCAGTACAAATATGGTTTTGAAACAACCATCGAAATGGATAAGGCTCCTAAGGGGCTGAACGAAGATATTATCCGTTTCATTTCTGCTAAAAAAGAAGAGCCGGAATGGATGCTGGAATGGCGTCTTGACGCCTATAAGCGCTGGCTCACTATGGAAGAGCCGAAATGGGCGCGTGTTGATTATCCGGAAATTGATTTTCAGGATATTCGCTATTATGCGGCACCTAAAAATCAGACCGGCCCTAAGTCTCTGGATGAAGTTGATCCGGAACTGCTGCGTACCTATGAAAAGCTCGGAATTCCGCTGCGTGAGCAGGAGATTCTGGCCGGTGTGCGCAAACAGGGTGAACCGAGCGAGATTGACGGCAATCCGGCAGACAATGTCTATGCATCAGGCCGCGTGGCTGTTGATGCGGTGTTTGACAGTGTTTCCGTTGTCACCACCTTTAAGGCTGAGCTTGCTAAAGCCGGTGTGATTTTCTGCTCGATTTCGGAAGCTATTCGTGAGCATCCGGAACTGGTGAAGAAATATCTGGCTTCTGTTGTGCCGGTTTCGGACAATTATTACGCCACACTCAACTCGGCTGTCTTTACGGACGGATCATTCGTCTATGTACCAAAAGGCGTTCGCTGCCCGATGGAACTGTCGACCTATTTCCGTATCAATGAAAAAGACACCGGCCAGTTCGAGCGTACACTGATTATTGCTGAAGAAGGCGCTTATGTGTCCTATCTGGAAGGCTGTACAGCACCGCAGCGTGATGAAAACCAGCTCCATGCAGCTGTTGTTGAGCTGATCGCGCTTGATGATGCCGAAATCAAATATTCCACAGTCCAGAACTGGTATCCGGGCGACAAGGAAGGCAAAGGCGGTATCTATAACTTCGTGACCAAGCGCGGCGATTGCCGTGGCGACCGTTCGAAGATTTCCTGGACGCAGGTCGAAACCGGCTCTGCTGTTACATGGAAATACCCGTCCTGCATTCTGCGTGGAGACGATTCACGCGGTGAGTTCTACTCGATTGCGGTATCCAACGGTTATCAGCAGATCGACAGCGGTACCAAGATGATCCATCTCGGTAAGAACACATCGAGCCGCATCATCTCCAAGGGTATTTCGGCGGGTAATTCCAACAATACCTATCGCGGTCAGGTTTCTGCCCATCGTAAAGCAACCAATGCCCGTAACTTCACCCAGTGTGACAGTTTGCTGATCGGCAATGATTGCGGTGCGCATACTGTGCCTTATATCGAAGCGAAAAACTCGACTGCGCAGTTCGAGCATGAAGCAACAACCTCGAAAATCTCTGAAGACCAGCTGTTCTATGTGATGCAGCGCGGTATTCCGGAAGAAGAGGCGATTGCTCTAATCGTGAACGGCTTCGTTAAGGAAGTTATTCAGGAACTGCCGATGGAATTTGCCGTGGAAGCTCAGAAGCTTATCGGTATCTCGCTCGAAGGTTCGGTTGGTTAAACAGGGATGGCGGAGTGAGACTTCGCCCCTTTAACTAACATTCATTGATATTTTCGGATCCTGAGAGATCCGGTATAAAAGGTTACACTCATGTTAGAGATCATTAATCTGCACGCCAAAATCGCTGACACGGATACAGAGATCATCCGTGGTCTGAACCTCACTGTTAAAGCCGGTGAAGTGGCTGCGATCATGGGCCCGAACGGTTCGGGTAAATCCACGCTGTCTTACATTCTGGCCGGTCGTTCGGACTACGAAGTTACCTCCGGTGACATTCTGTATAACGGCGAAAGCATTCTGGAACTCGATCCTGCGGAACGCGCAGCCAAGGGCATCTTCCTTGCATTCCAGTATCCGCTGGAAATTCCAGGCGTTGCCACAATGGAATTCCTGAAAGTTGCGATGAATGCGCAGCGTAAGGCACGCGGTGAAGAAGAGCTGAAAATTCCTGAACTGCTGCGTCGCGTTAAGGAAGCTGCCGGCGGCCTGAACATGGATATGGCCATGCTGAAGCGTCCGCTCAATGTCGGCTTTTCCGGCGGTGAGAAGAAGCGTGCGGAAATTCTGCAGATGCAGCTTCTGGAACCATCACTCTGCGTTCTCGACGAAACCGACTCCGGTCTGGACATTGATGCGCTGAAGATCGTTTCCGATGGTGTGAATGCTCTGCGTTCGCCTGACCGTGCTGTGATCGTGATCACCCACTATCAGCGTCTGCTTGAATATATTGTACCGGACAGTGTGCATGTTCTTTACAAAGGACAGGTTATCAAATCCGGCGATAAGAGCCTCGCTCTGCATCTGGAAGAAAACGGATACGCTGAAATCATCGGCGCAGCTGCTTAAAGAGAGGGATGAATATGAACGTCCATCTTCAGAAGGTCAGAACGCCGGCTGAGAGTGCATTGATTGATGCATTCGCTGTCCGCGTCGGTGATCTGCCGGGTGATACGGAAGTCGTAAGCGCCCGCGATAACGCACTGGAAGCTTTGAAAATCAACGGTCTGCCTGGCCGTCGTATTGAAAGCTGGCACTATACAGATTTGCGCACATTGCTGCGCTCGGTTGCACCGTTTGATGCGAATGTGAGCCATAAATCTGTTGCGCCGCTGCTTGACGGTTCTGCCGTGCTGACCGTTGCCAATGGTGTTGCGCAGAAGCCTGTGCAGATCGAAGGCGTGCGTGTTGAAGCGATCCGCGATATTCTGGGACAGGGCATTGCTGCCCATACCCTGAAAACCCGTGGTGACGATGATGCGATCGGCCAGATCAACGCAGCCTATGCCAGCGATGGCTGGGGTCTGTCCGTTGCTGGCGGTACCGAGCTGGAACAGGCGATTGAGCTGCAGAATTTGCAGCCTTCCGGCCAGTCCCATGTGCGTTTTCCGGTCAAGATCGGCTCGAATGTCAAAGCGACATTTATCGAGCGCCAGATCGGCGGTGAAGCAGAGACTTTCGCAACCAGTATCGGCCATGTGACCATTGCTGATAATTCAGAGATCGTCTGGGTTATCGTGCGTGAGCATACGGATCTTTCCACGCAGCTGTCGCAGATCAATGTGACAATTGGTGAGAATTCCAAGCTGATCCTGTTCGTGATGAATGCCGGCGGCAAACTGGTGCGTCAGGAAATCAATGTGGATGTAAAGGGCGAAGGCTCTGACTTCCAGCTTCGTACGCTCAACCTGCTTGGCGGCGAAACAGTGACTGACGTGACCATGAATGTTGGTCATCTCGTTGAAAACACCACCTCGACTGAGGTTGTGCGCAATGTGGTGACAGACAAAGCGCGCGGTATTTTTCAGGGCATGATCCGCGTTGCGCAGATCGCTCAGAAAACTGACGCGAAAATGGCCTGTAACACATTGCTGTTGTCAGATGATGCGGAATTTGCGGCCAAACCTGAGCTGGAAATCTTTGCTGATGACGTGGCCTGCGGTCACGGAGCGACTGTGCGTGAGATTGAAAAGGATCACCTTTTCTATCTGATGGCGCGCGGTGTGCCTGAAAATGCAGCCCGTGGCCTGCTGGTCAAAGCCTTTATCGCAGAAGTGATTGAAGAGCTGGAAAACGAAACCCTCGTTGAAAAGCTTGAAGATATT
>NZ_ANNO01000321.1:0-1729 GCF_000409565.1 Pseudochrobactrum sp. AO18b | reverse complement strand
AGAGCGGGAAATTTCCCGCTCTTCTTCCCTGATATAGAGCACATGGTGCCTTATTGATTTTTGTGAGCACCCAGTGCTCTTGCCTGCTTTTTTGAGCACAAAGTGCTCAGGAGTACGATTATGAATCAATTATCGTCTGTACTGCAAAATTATGATGTTGAAGCAATCCGCCGTGATTTCCCGATCCTGTCGCGTGAAGTCTATGGCAAGCCGCTGATCTATCTCGATAATGGTGCCTCGGCACAGAAGCCGCAGGCGGTTATTGATGCGGTGACGAATGCCTATTCCAATGAATATGCCAATGTGCATCGCGGCCTGCATTACCTCTCTAATGCGACGACCGATGCCTATGAGCGTGCGCGTGAAAAAGTGCGCAACTTTCTCAATGCCGGTTCTGTAGACGAGATTATCTTTACCAAATCGGCGACAGAGGCGATCAATACGGTTACCTATGGTTATGGCATGCCAAAAATCGGTGAGGGCGATGAAATCCTGCTCACCATTCTTGAGCATCATTCCAATATCGTGCCTTGGCATTTCATTCGTGAGCGTCAGGGTGCCAAACTGGTATTCGCGCCGGTGGATGATGAAGGTGTGTTCCACCTTGATGAATTCGAGAAATGCATTACCCCGAAAACCAAACTGATTGCGCTGACTCACATGTCCAATGTGACGGGTACGGTTCTGCCGATTAAAAAGATCGTCGAGCTTGCTCATGCACGCGGCATTCCGGTGCTGGTGGATGGTTCGCAGGCTGCTGTGCATATGCCGGTGGATGTACGTGATCTCGGTTGTGACTGGTATATTATGACCGGCCACAAACTTTATGGCCCGTCCGGTATCGGCGTGCTTTATGGCCGTATGGGAATGCTGGAACAGATGCGCCCGTTTATGGGTGGTGGTGAAATGATTGAAGAGGTAACCGTTGATAATGTTACCTATAATCATCCGCCGCATCGTTTTGAGGCCGGAACCCCGCCGATTGTGCAGGCTATTGGATTGGGCGCAGCGCTTGACTATATAGAGAGCATAGGTCGTGAGGCTATTGCTGCCCATGAGGCTGATCTGCGTCTCTATGCGCATGAGTCTCTGGCGAAAATTAACTCACTGCGTATTGTCGGCAATGCACCGGATAAAGGCGCGATCATTGCGTTTGAAATGCAGGGTATTCATGCCCATGACGTTTCAACCCTGATTGACCGTGCAGGAATTGCAGTGCGGGCAGGCACCCATTGTGCTCAGCCATTGCTGCAGCGCTTTGGAGTAACATCGACCTGCCGTGCTTCTTTCGCTATGTATAATACCCGCGCGGAAGTGGATGCTCTGGTTGCAGCGCTTGAAAAAGCAAGACAGTTTTTTGGATGATGAATATGGATACTAAACAGCAAGTGCCGGTCGCAGATGTGATCGCAGCAGATGAAGAAAACAGTGCTTCAAAAGTGTTTTCCGCTTCCGCAATTCCGGAAGAAGAATTGCTGCGCCTGACCGATGATATTATCGGCGCGCTGAAAACTGTCTATGATCCGGAAATTCCGGCAGATATTTATGAGCTCGGCCTGATCTACAAGGTTGATATTGAAGATGATCGCACGGTCAAAATCGATATGACTTTGACTGCCCCGGGTTGCCCTGTAGCCGGTGAAATGCCGGGTTGGGTGGAAAATGCCGTTGGTGCGGTTGAGGGCGTTTCCCATGTGGAAGTGACCATGACCTTTGATCCGCCATGGAC
>NZ_ANNO01000320.1:0-990 GCF_000409565.1 Pseudochrobactrum sp. AO18b | reverse complement strand
GGGTTGGTTTTTTATTTAGCGGGCATGTAAGCTAAGATAATCGGATACGAGTAACTTACTGGAAGGGCTGATCTGCTGCTCGCCATCCTGCATGAGATCGGCAACAGTCTGGCTGCGTAAAGCATTGCGCCAGAGCTGTTCCGCGGCCAGCATCCGCGATTTGATAAAACAATCTCTCTTATAGTTGCAGGGATCTTGTGATTTTCCCGGTGCGCGGCGGCGAATTTCCCTGCAAATAAAGGCCGGTTCTTTGCCGTCAATCGCTTCCACAATATCGAGCAATGTAATCTGTTGCGGAATATGTGCGAGTCGGTAGCCGCCACGCGGCCCCGGAATAGCTATAATCACATCAGCAGCGGTGAGGGCACGCAAATGTTTGAGCAGATAGCTCTCGGATACGCCATGCAGCTCTGCGAGATGTTTGCCCGCCAGAACCTTATCTTCCGGTAGTCCTGATAATACGAGTGCGCAATGCAATGCCGCCTCAACACCGTCGCTCATTTTGCGCATATCACAACCTTGAGATTTGTTAATTTCATATCATCGATATAATATATCGATGATTCTCGGGCAAACTTTTATTTCGGACAAATGATATGCAAAGCAGAATGAATATCGCGAAAATTACACCAGAGCTTTATCAGTCAATACAGGCATTGGACGCAGCTGTTGATGCAGCGGGGTTGGATAAGCGTCTGCTGCATCTGGTGAAAATCCGCGCTTCACAGATTAACGGCTGCTCCTATTGTACGGATATTCATGTCCGTGATGCTCATAAAGACGGTATGGATATGCAGACTTTATATATGACAAGCGCATGGCGTGAATCGCCGTGTTTTGATGCGCGTGACTGTGCTGTGCTGGAATGGACCGAACATCTCACGCGGGTTGCAGAACTCGGCGTGCCGGATGAGCTTTATGAGCGTGTGAAGGCACTGTTCTCTGAAGAAGAAATTGCCAAGCTGATTGTGGCTATTGGCATGATTAATT
>NZ_ANNO01000319.1:0-1521 GCF_000409565.1 Pseudochrobactrum sp. AO18b | reverse complement strand
GGCTTTCCTACAGGTGATCGACAGAGGAGTTACGGAGCACCGCATTCTTCCGGCACGCTTTTTTCAAGCGGCAGCGGTGATTTTGACAGCGTGCCTGCCATGATTGCCATTGGCTTGAATGGTGGCACTGCCTGCATGGCAGGATTGCTCATGCTGATCGTGTAGCAGCCGGTATAAACCTGCGACTTACCTTCAGCGAGTTTGGATTCGATAGCAATCGGCACAGACCAATAGATCTGACCGGCACCCGGATCAGGTTCGCTGCTGCCGAGCTTGATGCTTACAGATTCAGTGCCGGCATAGCCCTTGGCATATTTCTCAAAATCATCGCCTTGCTGGCCTTCAGCATAATAGCTGTAGGCACGCACATATTCTTTGCGGTTAATGGCGTTGTAATAGGATTCCAGCAATTTCTGCGGTGTGCTGCGGTCATCCACATAATCGGGCAGAACCAAACCCTCAGCCACTTCTTTTGTGGCTTCAGGTGCCGGAGCTTCGGGCTTGTCTGTGGCTTCTGTGGATTTTTTAGCGTCCGGCTTATCTGCAGGCACAGCATCTTCTTTCGGCTTTTCAGCTTCAGTTTTCTCCGCTTTCGCTTTCTCTACCTTGGCTTTTTCTTCCTCAGAATCTTTAGCTGCTGCTTCACCGGCCTTTTTCAGAGCATCGGGCTTTACCTTTTGCTGTGCTGCAGGCTTGTCTTTGGTTTCAGCTGTTCCTGCCGCCTTGGCATGAATCGCACTGCCGGTCAGCAAAGCTGCACCGATAATCGTGGTTCCAAGCAGTCGCATGATCGTAAGGCGCTGTTGCTGAGCGCGACCCTGTGTGATGGCCAATGCAACGGGACGATGCGATGCGGGGTTATGACGGCTCTGCTGAATACCCATTAAAATCTCCGCTTAGCTGAGGCAAAGAACCTGAGATGCTCTTTTATTCGCAAAAGACTGCAAACAGATCATGGCAATTTTACGCGTTTTGCGAATTATTCATTTTATTCTTATGCGCTGTAAAGAACAGAAAATCTTGCTTTAAATGCAGGATCAGAGCGTTGCTTTACTTGCAGTCAGGACTGTGTGAGACTAGATAGAGTATCAGAGGTAAACCGGACAATCGGGGCTTAGTGCAGGATTTCAGGTTGGCCTCGCAAGTTGAAACTACATGGCCTTGAACCATGTAACAGATACAAGTGAGAAATTTTATGGGACGTTTTTCCATCATGACCCTGACTGACGCAGCAGCGGAACGCGTGCGCGAAATTCAGGCCTCTCATGAGGATGCTCTGGGTATCCGCGTGGGAGTGAAAAAGGGCGGCTGCGCCGGTATGGAATATACGATTGCGTTGGCTGAAGAAGCCAAAGCCGGTGATGACCTCATCGAGCATGAAGGTGCAAAAGTCTATGTGGCGCCGGAAGCTGCATTGTTCCTGCTCGGCACGCAGATGGATTTTGAAGTGACAACTCTGCGCACAGGTTTTGTTTTCAATAACCCGAACCAGACATCGGCCTGTGGCTGCGGTGAATCCGT